>NZ_JBHZPE010000032.1:0-54379 GCF_042787985.1 Peribacillus sp. YIM B13481 | reverse complement strand
CCCCGGTACAATACCGGGACCATTTATTAGCTGCTTAGGCACTTTTTTATACTGTCCGTAAAATGGGGCACAGTTCAGATATAGAGGATTCTTTTTTGCAGGTCTAATATATTAAAGGTATATTCATTCTATGGCTATACAAAAAAATTATTCTATAATTTTAATTACTCTACAAGGATTGCCCACCGCAATAACATTAGCTGGAATATCTTTTGTCACAACACTCCCTGAACCAATAATACTATTTTCACCAATAGAAACCCCCATATTGATAACTGTATTTCCTCCAACCCAAACGTTGTTAGCAATATTTACAGGTGCAGCTATCTCGTAACCTTCTTTTCTAGCTTGTGGATCAGTTGCATGATTTACAGCGTAAATTTGAACTCTCGGTCCAAGCCAAACATTGTTTCCAATCGCTATTTTACCACAATCTAAAATAATACAATCGAAGTTTGCAAAAAAGTTGTCTCCAACCTCAATATTATAACCAAACTCACAACGAAAATTAGGCTCAATAACCGTATTTAACCCTCGTTTTCCTAACAATTCATCTAATACGACATTGCGCTTATTCCGATCAGCATCTGTAGTTAAATTATATAGCCGTGTCAGCCTTTTAGCATGCTCTCTTGACCTCACTAATTCATCATCGAAACCACAATAAGTTTTTCCTAATTGCATTTTTTCTTTTACATTCACAAACAAACACCCCTTCAAATTAGAATAAGTTTGTATTAATTTTTAGCCTAGCAATCCTTAATTTCTTTTATTCTCAAGAAATACATTTAAGTGCTGAAAAAGCTACATTAGAAAATATATGATATTTTTACTATTAATGTCAACTATGTATTTTAAAAGCCTTTTAATTTTTATAATCTAGTTAGGGTTATTAACTATCTTAATTATGTGATGAACTTTTATTGATAATTCAAAGGGACTTTCAATATAAATCTCCCTACTTATTTAGCTTCTTTTAATATGATTTTGGCCCCATTCACACATACAATCTAGTACATTATTCAATGATTTCCCATAGTCACTTAATGAATATTCCACCTTTGGGGGAATTTGATTATAAACAGTGCGATTAATAATTCCATCAGCCTCCAATTCCCTTAATTGTTGTGTTAGCATTTTTTGCGTAATATCAGGCATTGCACGTTTAAGTTCACTGGTTCTTTTCTTTCCATTCATTAAAATACATAGTAAGACTACCTTCCATTTCCCACCTACTATTTCAAGAGTTGCTTCAATGGGGAAATTATACTTTTTCATAAACATCCTCCTTATAGGTACTTAAAAGTGCCTAAAACACTTTAAAGTACCTACTTTTATTTTAATTTTATATCATACATACTAACACATGTGGAAAAAAATTGATTTTTAGGAAAAGGGAGTTTTTTTATGAAGAACCTGGTAATTGTTGCGCACCCAAATATCGAAGAATCACGTATCAACAAACGTTGGATAGAAGAACTAAAAAAGTACCCTGAAAATTTCACAATACATGAACTGTATAAACAATATCCTGATTGGGATTTTGACATTGAACACGAACAAAAGTTGTTAGTAAATCATGACCGTTATATTTTCCAATTTCCCTTCTATTGGTATAGTTCACCACCATTATTAAAAAAATGGTTTGATGATGTTTTAACATATGGATTTGCCTACGGATCAAAGGGAGATAAACTTCATGGAAAAGAATTTAGTTTAGCCATCTCTGCAGGTGTATTAGAACATGAATATCAAGCTGGTGAGGCTAATGAGTATACAATGAGTGAGTTAACAAAACCTTTTCAAGCATCCTGTCTTTATACTGGTATGAAATTCTTACCTACATTTGCTCTATATGGTGCCGAGCATAATGTAACAGATGAGGAAATAGAAGAAAGCGCAAAAAAATATGTAAAACACCACATAAAAAGATTAGAAGAATTGTCAAAATAACTAATTTTCCATCTATACATATGGAATCTGTTAACTAACGGTTTAATTAACTTTTGAAACATACCATAATGATTTGGCGAGGTGAGAATTTGCAAATTTCACAACAAGCTTTACTACCAAATACGAGTAAACAATATGACACTCCATTAATTACAGGGGTGAGAAACTATATAGATGGTAATTATCTACAGATGCATACCCCTGGTCATATAAAAGGAAAAGGCCTGGATGATGAATTTAAAACATTTTTAGGACAAAACACATTAGATTTCGATTTAGTAGGAATCCCCCCTCTAGATTATTTGCGTCACCCAACTGGTATTATTCATGAAGCACAGAAGTTGGCTGCAGAAGCTTTTGGAGCAGATTATACTCTTTTCAGTGTTCAAGGTACTAGTAGTGCTAATGTGGTCATGATTATGAGTATTTGTAATCCTGGGGATAAAATTATTGTACCTAGAAATGTTCATGCATCTATTGTCAGTGGACTCATCCTATCTGGAGCAATACCCATTTTTATCTCTCCTGAAATTGATTCTATATATGGAATTTGTCATGGAATTAGTCTAGAAAACATTAAAAAAACTTTGGAAGAGCATCCAGATACTAAAGGAGTTTGTATAATCAATCCAACTTATTATGGGGTTGTAACAGATTTGCAAGCAATCATAAAATATGTACATTCAAAAGGAATTCCTGTAATTGTAGATGAAGCTCAAGGATCACATGTACATTTTCATAAAGAATTACCTATATCGGCTATGGAAGCTGGAGCAGATATAGCTTCTTCAAGTATGCATAAAATGGGCGGTTCTTTTACTCAAACCAGTATTATTAATGTTCGTGAGGGATTAATAAATTTAGATAGAGTAAAAGAGAACTTTTCTTTAATTACCACTACAAGTGCATCTTATATATTGATGGCTTCCATAGACGCTGCTCGTAAACAACTAGCAATAAATGGCGAACAACTATTAGATCGTGCCATAACACTTTCTCGTACTGCAAGAAATGCTATCAATCAAATATACGGCTTATCTTGCTTAAAACCAGAAGATTTAAGTGGAACAAGCTCAAGTTTTGCTTTAGATGAAACCAAACTGTGCATAAATGTTACTAAATGGGGCGTAACAGGAAGAGAAGTTGAAAATTTTCTGAGAAACGACTATAGAATTGAAGTTGAGCTTTCAGATGTAAATAATATACTTTTTATTATTACAATTGGTCATGATGAATTTGATATTGAACAATTGATACAAGCATTAAGTTCATTAGCCAGTCGATTTAAGGACGGATCGATACTAGTTGATCTTGAACGAATTGCAAAGAGCAAAGGTGCTATAAGAGCATTGACACTACCTATATTAGCCATGACTCCTAGGGAAGCATACTTTTCAAAAGTCAAATATGTAGACTTAAATGAAACCATTGGGAGAGTAGCTGCTGAGTCAGTACTTGTCACACCACCAGGTATACCTGTTCTTTTACCAGGAGAAGTTATTACTAAAGATATTACAGATTACTTAAATTACTGCATTGACTTAGGACTTTCTGTACAAAGTAGCAATGGTTTACATGCTATTAAAGTAATTGATGATAAATAAACTATATTTTTTCGAAAAATAGGAGAGATTTATTATGACATTTCAAAAACAATTTGACACAATTGTAGAAAATCACATCAACTCACTTACAAAAGATTACTTATTAGTACTTCAAGAGAAGTTTAAAAATGAAGGATTAGCAATGATGAATGATATGTTGCCTCAACCTTTAATTGCAGCTATGTCTGCTGAAGCAAAATATCTTCTTTCAGAAAATGCAAAACGTCGTGATATTACTATTAAAGCCACAGGTAATACGCCTCGTAACTTCAATGTAGTAAATCAGGATAGTATTGCTGAAAATGGTAAATTGATCCCATCGTTCTTTAAATCTGAAGTGATTTTAAATTTCTTAACATTTTTGAACAACAATGAACCGGTTCACCGTATCCCATATAAGCCAGAAGAATTTATCATTAATAATCAGCAAAAAACAGGTGATACACACGGATGGCATTGGGATGATTATACATTCGCTTTAATTTGGGTTATTGAAGCTCCTAATGAAGGTGAAGGTGCTTTAGTTGAGTATGTACCTGACACTGTTTGGGATAAAGAAAACCCAGAATCTGGACTGAAGGAAGTTTTAGAAAATCGTGAAATTAAAAGTCTCTATGTCCCTCAAGACCACTGTTACTTTATGAAAGCTGGTACTACATTGCATAGGGTTACACCATTAAAGAATGATTCCCGTCGTACGGTTGTAGTTTTCAGTTACGCCTCCCAAGAAGATCTAGCTAAAAATATTTCTCATGAAACTATGGGAGAAATTTATGAAAACAGCAAGGATTTAGTTGGAGTTTAAGTTTTAAATAAGCTGGACATCTTTAGAGCCGGAGAGCAGAATTTTATTCCCTCCGGCCTTCTAGTAGCCTCTGTAAAATTCAGAGTGTTCCAATATATACAGATTTGTTCTGTATTGATTTAGACTGTTTTAATAAATTTTTTAAAGAGATTCATATTATTTTTATCTAATCTCTAAAGGTTTATGTTATCTCTATACGGGGGAAATTATGAGTTCTGAAAGAGCAACTGTAACTTCGAGTGCAGACAATGCAATCCATAAAACCAATGAACATCCCACAAACACATTAAAAAAAACATTAGAAACAAGACATCTTACTATGATTGCTATTGGTGGATCAATCGGAACAGGTTTGTTTATTTCTAGTGGTACGTCTATTCAAATGGCAGGACCCGGTGGAGCCTTAATTTCCTTTACTTTAATTGGAATAATGGTTTATTTACTTATGATGAGCTTGGGTGAGATGGCCACATTCTTACCCGATTCAGGATCATTTAGTACATATGCTTCTAGATTCGTAGATCCAGCTCTTGGATTCGCTCTTGGATGGAATTATTGGTTTACGTGGGCTATTACAATAGCAGTCGAGTTGTCTGCTTCTGCTATTATAATGAAATTTTGGTTCCCATCTGTTCCGGGAATTGTATGGAGTGCTATTTTCTTAACCATAATATTATTACTTAATTACTTTTCTACACAGTCATTTGGAGAAGCTGAGTTCTGGTTCTCGCTAATTAAAGTAATAATAATTATAGTTTTTTTATTAATAGGACTACTTACCATAATTGGAATTATAGGTGGAGAATTTATTGGTTTTAAAAATTTCACCATAGATGAAGCTCCCTTTCCATCTAATGGTTTTAGTATCCTATCGGTTTTTATGATTGCAGGATTTTCTTTTCAAGGAACAGAGTTAATTGGAGTTGCAGCTGGAGAGAGTAAGGATCCTAAAAAAAATATACCTAAAGCCATCAAGCAAGTCTTTTGGAGAATTTTACTTTTCTATATTTGTTCTATTTTTGTAATTGGGTTGCTCATTCCATATACACACCCTTATTTAATGAATGTCAATATTGAAAATGTCTCAATGAGTCCTTTTACAATAGTCTTTGAGAAATCTGGTCTTGTATTTGCTGCGTCAGTAATGAATGCTGTGATATTAACATCTATTCTATCAGCTGCCAATTCTGGGATGTATGCATCTACTCGAATGTTATGGTCTTTAGCTAAAGAGGGAAAAGCTCCAAAATCACTCATGAAATTAAATAAAAATGGTGTACCAATCAATGCTTTACTTGTTACCTCCTTAGTAGGTATGCTTGCTTTTCTTTCTTCCTTTTTTGGTGAAGGAAAAGTATTTATGTGGTTATTAAACTCTTCTGGTCTTTCCGGCTTTCTAGCCTGGATAGGTATTGCATTAAGTCATTATCGATTTCGCAAAGCTTATATAGTACAAGGAGGACATATTAGTAATCTCCCTTATAAAGCTAAGTGGTTTCCCTTCGCTCCTATTGTTTCAATTATATTATGCATAATTATTATAGTGGGGCAAGAATATGAGAGCATTATGAAAATGGAGATTTCATGGGCTGACTTATTCACGACATATATTAGTGTCATTTTATTTGTATGTATTTGGTTTGGTTATAAAATAAAATATAAAACTAAAATTGTCGATCTTAAGAAATGTGATTTCTCTTAAAAGTGTTTAAGAGAGCTTATGGCTATAATAAACTGCAAAGATTTTAGTCTTCTTTTGATAAAGTTGTGTATTTACCTATATGAAACAAAACTATTATATAAAAATTAATATCTAACTATAAATATTGTAGTTAATTAAGAATTTACTATATGTACTAAGTAAGCCATTAATAATTCGAAAAATTCAAACTTAGGAGGAATTTAATTATGTTACTAATTGGAACAGAAGTAAAACCGTTCAATGCAACAGCTTACCATAATGGTGATTTTATCGAGGTTACAGAAGAAAACCTAAAAGGTAAGTGGAGTGTCGTTTGCTTTTATCCAGCAGACTTCACATTCGTATGCCCAACTGAGCTTGAAGATTTACAAAATCAATACGCAACTCTAAAAGATTTAGGAGTTGAAGTATATTCTGTTTCAACAGATACTCATTTTACACATAAAGCATGGCATGATAGCTCAGAAACTATCGGTAAAATTGAATACATTATGATCGGTGATCCTACACGTACAATCTCTAGTAACTTCAACGTGTTAATTGAATCAGAAGGTCTTGCTGCTCGTGGTACATTTATTATCGATCCAGACGGTGTTATCCAATCTGTTGAAATTAATGCAGACGATATCGGTCGCGATGCAAGCATCCTTGTTAACAAAATTAAGGCATCACAATATGTTCGCAACAACCCAGGCGAGGTTTGCCCAGCTAAATGGCAAGAAGGTGCTGCAACACTTAAGCCAAGCCTTGACCTTGTAGGTAAAATCTAAGAAGTAAAATTTAAGGAGTAAAATGAAAATGGTACTAGATGCAGATATCAAAGCACAATTAGCCCAATATCTTCAACTGATTGAAGGCGATATACTACTTAAAGTTAGTGCAGGATCTGATGACACATCTAAAGAAATGCTAGGTCTAGTAGATGAATTAGCAACTATGTCATCAAAAATCAAAGTAGAAAAAACAGAATTAGAAAGAACTCCAAGCTTTAGTGTAAATCGTGTCGGTGAAGATACTGGAGTAACATTTGCCGGTATCCCCCTAGGACACGAATTTAATTCACTAGTATTAGCTTTACTACAAGTTAGTGGCAGAGCTCCAAAAGTTGAGGAAAAAGTAATTGATCAAATTAAAAGCATTCAAGGTGAATATCGCTTTGAATCTTATATCAGCCTAAGCTGTCATAACTGTCCAGATGTTGTGCAAGCACTGAATTTAATGAGCGTTCTTAACCTTGATATTACACATACGATGATTGATGGCGCTTCATTCAAAGAAGAAGTAGAAAACAAAGGCATCATGGCAGTACCAACTGTTTACTTAAATGGTGAATCATTCGGAAGTGGTCGTATTACACTTGAAGAAATCCTTGCGAAACTGGGTAGCAGTCCAGATGCATCAGAATTCATGGATAAAGATCCATACGATGTTCTTGTTGTTGGTGGCGGTCCAGCTGGTGCAAGTGCGGCAATTTACGCAGCACGTAAGGGTATTCGCACAGGTATTGTTGCTGAGCGCTTTGGTGGCCAAGTAATGGATACAATGGGTATCGAGAACTTTATCAGTGTAAAACACACTGAAGGTCCTAAGCTTGTAGCAAGCCTTGAAGAACACGCAAAAGATTACGACATCGACGTAATGAACTTACAACGTGCGAAGCGTTTAGAAAAGAAAGACTTAATCGAAGTAGAGCTTGAAAACGGTGCGGTTCTAAAGAGTAAGAGTGTAATCGTTGCAACAGGTGCTCGTTGGCGTAATGTTGGTGTACCAGGTGAAGCTAAATTCAAAAATAAAGGTGTAGCATACTGCCCACACTGTGATGGTCCTTTATTCGAAGGAAAAGACGTAGCAGTTATCGGCGGTGGTAACTCTGGTATTGAAGCAGCAATTGACTTAGCAGGTATCGTAAAACACGTAACTGTTCTTGAGTTCATGCCAGAACTAAAAGCTGATGATGTATTACAAAAACGTCTTTACAGTTTACCTAACGTAACTGTATTAAGGAACGTTCAAACAAAAGAAATTACTGGAACTGACCAAGTAGAAGGTATTTCTTACATCGATCGTGAAACTGGAGAAGTTCATCACATCGAATTACAAGGTGTATTCGTTCAAATCGGTCTTGTACCAAATACAGATTGGCTAGGCGACACCGTTGAACGCACTCCATTTGGTGAGATCGTTACAGATAAGCACGGTTCTACAAACGTACCTGGCGTATTTGCTGCAGGCGACTGTACAAATAACCCATACAAACAAATCATTATTTCAATGGGATCAGGAGCAAACGCATCTCTTGGCGCATTTGATTACCTAATCCGAAATTAATAAACTGAAATGATAAATTGTTTTACCCTGCTAACTTCTTCGTTAATTCGCAGTATAAACAATTCAATATCTTTCAATTTCCAAAAGTCGCTATACTATCGGCAGGTAGTATAGCGACTTTCTTCTCTTCGGGGTAGCGTCAGGTTATAAATAAAAGCTAATCGCAAACCTAACTGAAAGTGAAAACATACCCTTTACCATATAAAAACACTACTTTTTTAAGCAATGTGATGCTGAGAAACGCTCTACAGCGAAATTAAATTCATTTTGGCTTACAATTACCTATTTGATTTAAAATACATAAGATCTCTTGCCTAGTATAAAAGTATTTCTGGTCCCATTAAAAATAGCCCTTAGTTTGTGATTTGTTTTTGTTATCTATAAATCTATATAAGAATGTTCGAGCAACATCAGTTTTATCGCATATCTCTTTTACCGTCAATTTCTTTTGTTGGTATAAGTCATAAGCATATTCAAGTTTTGCCTGATCTGTTTTTGGACGTCCACCAAGCTTTCCTCTGGTTCTGGCTGCTTTTAATCCTGCCTGTGTTCTTTCCGATATGATATCTCTTTCAAGTTCTGCCATACTAGCCATCTTTTAAAAGATGAAACGGCCCATGGCTGTTGAAGTATCTATATTATCTTGGATGGATATAAAGTCTACTCCTAATTTTTCAAATTCCGTGAAAAATAATTTGTATAAACTGCCATATCATCACCTATTCACTTGGGGTACCAAAGGGAATCCTATATAAATTAAATGTAAATATAAAAACACTGGACTGTTGAGCTCAGCAGCATCAAAAACAGCTTTTGAATTTTCTGGATGCTATTCAATACTGTACGTCCAGGGATTCGGATTTACCTGAGCGACTATATCCCCGGTTGTTGGATACAACAAATAATTAAACTAATAAGCCAGTAGAAGCACTCCTTTCGATTCTCACTATTTTAAATAATTTTATAATATTCCATGAGGATACCACCTATAAACATCATAAAGAAAACAATTGAAGTGATTATACAAAGTTTTTTAATTTTCTTTGTATTAACAACCAGAAAACCTGCCATAAACACTAGAGCCATAATGGCACTTACTGCTGTTAATACATAAACTAATTTTTCCAAGAGACACATCCTAATTTTTTTATACTCCCTTCCTTATTTTTCATTATTTGCTGACAGTATATACGCTAGAGATGTGAATTTTATTGTAGCTTAGAAACATTAACTAACCATCCATTTAGGATGGTTTGTCTCTATTCATTTGAATGCAACTCGGTTAGTGCAAAAGGAAAAACCGAAATCTCACTTATGTAAAAATAGGCTTTACTCTATTGAGATTGTGAAGGTTTCTACTTAAACTATCGGGGTAGGATAGTTCCATAACACAAATTGGAAATATATGTGGTAATATGGGGAGAAATATATTAAAGTAGGTAATTTATTTTGGAACTCTTTACAGAAAAATTAATTCTTATATCTCTATTTATATTTATTATCCATTCTATCGAAACACTTGCATATGCAGTCAGATTATCTGGTGCAAGAGTAAGATTGTTAGCTTCAGCTCTATCCTTATTTAATTTGATGGTTATGATTTCTCGATTAGCGAATATGATGCAGCAACCATTTACAGGGAGCCTGGTTGATAATGCTCCAAAAGTAAATACACTAGCGTTTGTTGAAAACCAATATAGAGTCATTATTGGTTCATCAACATTAGGAACAATTATAGGTATTCTTTTACTTCCTACTTTTATTGCAATCTTTTCAAGGGCTATTGTTTCTTTAGCTGAAGAAAGAGGTTCTATTCCATCTTTGATAAAAAAGGGGTTAACTTTCGAATACATTAAGCGTGGGATAAAACACATTCATTTACCAAGGTTTTCATACTTAAAGGATATCAGATTGGGGGATATTCCCATAAGATTGTTCTTAATTAATATGGTAATAACTGCAATCTATACGATTGGAGTGTTATCAGCGTTATATGCTGCTTTAATAGCTCCAGAAAGAGCAACAACAGCTATTATGGCATCGGGTCTTATAAATGGAATAGCTACAATTTTACTTATAATTTTTATTGACCCTAAAATATCTATTCTTGCGGATGACGTAATAAATCAAAAGGGAAGTTACCTTAATCTCAAGAGTGTATCTCTTATGATGGTTACTTCTCGTTTATTAGGAACGATACTAGCTCAAGCATTATTTATTCCAGGGGCAGATTATATTGCGTGGTTTACTAAATTTATTGTCTAATAATTAACTGATTTTTTTAATGAACTCCCATGAAAATTAAAAAAGCTCAGAATCCAGAAAAAACTACAACAAAATAGACCCAGTAAAAACGCTTTCTAAAAAAAGGCTGAGCCTTATGAGTGATCTGATTGAGTTTGGTAAATCGTTAAACAAAAACCTCCAATTATAGCAAATTAAGTAGAGGCTAGCGCGACGACCAAAAAAGGATTAATCTCCCATGAGTGCTACCCATAAAAGGCGCGACAGTCGGTGGTACACCGTGGTTGTCGGAGTCAGACTAACGGATGGGCTCAAAGGCACCATAGTTCAACGACCTTCTTCGCCAGCCATTAAAACATTATCGACATAGAGACCAATTTTCATTCTCTGTGGTGAAGCGCTGATTTTTGCCGCTTCATGGATGGGAACGGGTGCGTTAGCTGAAGATCAGAGCTGTCTTTAAGGCGGTTTTTTCTTTATGCAACTATCGGGGCAGCATTCCTGTTAGAAGGATGTTCGGGGTCTTGAAAGAAAAAGAGCCCTCTTGTATGATGCATGAGTGTCAACGACCATTGACAAAAATTAATAAAGTAACTGAAAATACACTCGTTGTTGGTATGGATATTGCCAAGCGTGTTCATTACGCTTGTTTTGTTGATGGATGAGGGCGCGTGATAGAAAAAGCCTTCGCAGTACATCAAACGGTGAAAAAATAGAGCCCGATGGTCATGGTGGATTGGCAAACAAAAGCAAGTATTAAGTACACTTTTCCGAACGGGACATTTTTTTATAAAATCACCTACCTTTAACGTCCGTTAAAGTATGGATACAAGTGGGGAAATAATATCAATTGTTAAAACGAATGATCCGGAAAGGGGATGTTCTTTACATTCATTCACTGGATCGTTTTGCGGAACAAGGATGAAACCCTTAGATTCTAAGACTAAGTGTTTTTATTTGTCAGATTGACTTAAGGTTGTAAATGAGAAAGGTGTCACGATTGTTTGCTTAATTGGCTAGTAATTTTGTTCTTAGTTTTGACATTTCTTTATCCATTAAAGAAGAAGCTTTGGCAAGCTCAATTAGCTGCTTTTGAGCATCCTCAGGTATAGTCTCGCCTTGATATTTATAGTTTAGTTTATGCTCGGTGGATGCCCAAAAATCCATAGCGGAAGTACGAATTTGTATTTCTACAGGAACCCATATTATTTCGTTGGATAGGATGACTTGGGTTTCTACAATCAGGTGCAAACTTTTATATCCGCTCATTTTCGGGTCCCGAATATAATCCTTTACGCGTATCATTCGAATGTCTTCACGTTGCTCGATATGCTCCTTCAACAAATATACGTCATCAATAAAACTTGTGACAATTCTAACACCCAAAATATCTCTTATTTCATTCCTCACCGCTTCTTGTGTTAAAGGAATTTCTTTTCTTTGTATTTTCTCCACCAAAGAGCTTAATTTTTTCATGCGTGCTTTCATATGTTCAATAGGAGAATAGCCATGTTGTGTTTTCCACTCTAAGTCAATAACCTTGAAATCACTTTCTAATTCATGTAATGCCATTTGGTAAGGTAAAAAGAAACCCCTCCAATTGTCTAATACTTTTTGGATAACCTCGATTTTCTTCTTTTCTTTCAGCATGTCCACAGCCCTCCTGTTATTACTCTGTTATCATAACCAAGATACCATAAAAAAGACAAACAAAAAAATACGAAAATTAATCAAAAGTCAACTTCAGGAATGGATCGACTGCCTTCCCATCTATATCAAGGCTTATTGTGCCCATGAAACATACTAACTCCACTTTTTAGAATCGGAAGAGGTTAAAAAAACCATTAAAGATGATGAATATAAAATCATTGTCTATAGTAAAGATAAGCAGCAAATAAATTAAACATTTCTTAACTCCATACTAATGTAAACTAGCAAGCTTATTTATAAAAAAAAGCTATCCTATTACGTTAGCTTAGGATCGGAGCTATCTTTAAGGCAGCTTTTTCTTTATGCAAACGATGGGGGCAGAATAGTTCAAGTACCATCGTTTATTCGAACTGTGCAACATAATCATTACTTTGGAATATTTTTTGATTTACTACGAATCCTAATTTTAGGAGGCGGAAAAAATGAAAAAACAAGAAAAATCAAAAAATCTTGGCCAAAAAGCCGATTCAATGAATGCCTTGGATCAAGGGTTAAACTTGTTTCCACAAATAGTTAATAACGCTACTGGTATTGACAAGGGGAACGACGGTAAAATAAATAAAAATGATTAAACTGAACGCCTTTTTTGGGGCGTTTTTCTATCTTTTCTAATGATCTTCTCCATCCTATACTCCCTCCTTCACTTGTCAACTCAACAATAAGTCTTATAGAACTATCAGGAGCGTTAGTTGATTAAGGAACACAAAAATGACTAATCCAATTAAATAGTAGAAGGGCATGTTTTGATCAATCCTTTTTCAAAACATGCCCTTCTATTAAAGCTACACCTAACTCCAAAAACCGAACGAATTTTGCCTTCTAGTATTTAAAAATTATCAAAAAGCTTAGACTTAATGGTGTTACAGGCTACATTAATCCTGCAAATCAAACTGAATATAATCAAGGTTGTAGGAACCTGGCCTTGTGACCTTTACTGTAAATACGTGAGTACCTTTTTTTAGGTAGCGGTTCTCCAAATTCTGAAGTTTGAATGCACGTTTGTGAGTTGTATTTTTCAGCTCGATCTCCCCGCTTGTTTCGCCAGCCCAATCCAAGTTGATGGTGCCAGCCGGGGTAGATGCTGCAGAAACTCTGCCGGAGATTTTATATGTTCCTGACTTCTTAATATTCACTTTGTATTTCGCCCACTCACCATCCATGTTATGGCTTACTGCAATAGCTCCATCGATTTCGCAAACATCAATTGAATCTTGATCGGCTGTATTACAGCGGTTGGCGTCCTGATCAAAATATCCGGTACCTTGTCCACCGCCAAGAGGGTCCTCAGCTTGAACCCGAACTGTACGGTTTCCGGTATCGTACTTCCAGTGTCGCATGTTGCCTCCATTACGCCAGTAATCAATAGCTTCAATATTGTCAGTCTGCATCATATTAACTCCAAGCTTTGTTACTGCCTTCCATCCAAGATTTACATCTCTTAGTGAAGCCTCATCCGTGTATTTTGCAGCAAGGCCATACCACATTACATTCACTAAGACCCTGCTATTTTTCTTGATTTGTTTCACCTTCTCTGGCTGGATCTGCGGATCTGCAAGATCATCAAAGACAATTTCATAACCGACCGGCTGACGGCCCGGGAACGTTCCTACAGTGTTGGCGCTGTCATCAAGGATAATGTGCATATATAGGATTTCTGGATCTTTTGCCATGAATTCGGCTGCTTCTTCAACATTTGGGCTGCCTTTAAACAGACCGTGATCTACTGTGTCGGTTTTAACGAGAACCTCGTACATTTTATCCCGGATCTCCCAGCCCTTATCCAGGTTTACGATTGCACGGTCCTTTACTGCAAGCATGACCTCTTTAAGCGTTGGAATTTTGTGCTTGGTGAGCGCTGCCGTCTTACCTCCGAGACCTTCCTTAAGGCGAAGATTCTTAATTTGAGCCAGTGTGAGGTCAGAAACCTTTCCCTTGCCATTGGTAGTACGATCAACGGTCGTATCGTGCATTAATACAGGTACACCATCAGCCGTTAGCTGGACATCTATTTCTACAATTTCGGCGCCATCTTCAATCGCCTCATTGATTGCTGCAAGCGAGTTCTCGGGATATTCACGCCATTGGCCCCGGTGAGCCAGGATCATGAGTGGTGCATCTTCACTATGGTCGAGCAATTCTGCGTGAATCTGTTCAAAGGACTTGCCTTCTTGGACAGCAATCGGACTAGAAGCGGTTGCTCCTGCTTGCTGTACCGGTACTAAGACAGACGCTAGTAACCCTAATAAAAATAATTTTTTTAGCTTCATTATTGTTAAAACTCCTTTCAATTTTTAATCAATTAAAGGTTGTTTTAATATTTTTACCCCGCCCCCCCCCCGACATAGTTATTGGATGCATCCACTTTTACAGTTTCATTATACTTTCACTATGTAATTAAATATTATAATTAGACAATTTTTTACAAATATTCACATAGGTTTTACAAAGTTGCCATTTGCTATCCTTGTTGGTTTAGTCAAAGGATTTAGGAAAACCGAGAGATGGTGCAAAAACTATAAAATTTCTAGTGAGCGATGAAACAGATTGAATTACATGTCAGATTATTCATTTTAGAAGGTGGATTTACTAGAACCTTTTTGTTGTATTAAATTCCAAGGATTACACTTAAAACTAACAGGTTATGATCGGGGCTGTCTTTAAGGCAGATTTTTCTTTATTCCTAATAGAGTTTCAAAGGACAGAGATATATAAGTGGAGAATATTTTATTTATCAAATAAATGGAGGCTAATTTGATGAATGAAAAATTATTAAGGGGACGTATTACTTATATACCAGTTACTGATGTAGAACTTACTTCGGAATGGTATGTAAGTAAATTGGGTGCGGAGTTAAGCTATAGAGATGAAGACAAACCCAATTCTTAAGGTACAATAGGTATCAATGAAGATATTCCTCAAAATATATGGAAGAATACAATATTAAAAAATTACAAGTACAATTAACAAGTAAGACATAATCAAATTGTTATTAATGAGGATCAGTTAAAAACAGAAAAAAATGAAAAATTCAAAGATACTGGTGGGGAGATAAAAACCGGTATAACAATTCTCATACTGCAGCCAGTGTTTAGCACAGCGTAATATAGCTGCAGGTGGAGCAATAACTGCATTGGGAATGCTTGGATTTGGACCGGGTGCATTTACAGGTGTTGTAAGTGGACCTATGGGGGGACTCGGTTAGAGAATGGATGCACATAATGAAGGTAAAGGTGGAACACTTTTTAGTTACTTGGGTATAAGTCTTTACTGTAGCATCAAGATAAGGAGTATTTATGACATATACACAACAAATTTTTTTAATAATGATGATTATACTAAGCATATTTTATTCTCTAAAGTATGCTAAAAAAGATGCTCCTAAGAGGTCAATGTCTTTTATGTTATTGTTCTTATTAGTAACGGTTACTTTAATATCTATTATAACTTTCACTATACTTTTATAGATTGAAAGTAAGTTTAGGATTGTTGAGCCGAAGGAAATTCAAAGTGCCATTTTGCTATGGGGGTCGGATGCTTAGGCATCATATGAACATTTGGATGCAAAACTTGTTAACACAACACCTATTTCCAACACCACCAAGTTAGTGAAAACCAGAATTTGACCAAAGTCGGTCAAGTTCTGGTTTTTTTGTTTGAGAAAGGGGGGGAATGATCCCCATAATCTAAATTTACGGTGTAAATTTAATGATATCAGGAATCCGAAATAGGAAAAAATAAAAGGACAAATACTGATGATTTGCAAGCATTTGTCCTCTTGTTTTTAAATTGTTTATTTTTCTCATTTAATGAGGGCTATAAGATTCAATGTGTTTATCCGAGGGCTCACTTTTTTGTTCCTCCTGATGTTCCATAATCTTTAATTGTTAATTTTACATTGTAGTTGATCGGGATTTCACTAAATGTTTGGTCCCAATCCTTTTTGACCTTCATCCATAATTTGGGGTTCTCGATTCTCAAGCGATTTCCGAAGCCAGCGACGTCCACTCGATATTCTTTTTGCATTTTTTCTATTGAATTCCTTACCAAGCGTTTCACTTCTTTTTCCGCTGATATTTCCGCTTTTTTTAGAAATTCATTTTTAAAGGGGTCTCCCGAAACCACCCAATTTTCGGCTAGCCTTCCCTCTGATTCAATGTTTACATCAAAAGATATGTTGTTTCCTTTAACTCGAGGTTTAATAGTACTTTTCATTGTCTCTACTTCATACACCATCAGCTGACCAGTCTTCTTATCAAAGCTCTTTACAACACCGCCTTTACCCTTTCCTGTAATCCATGTTACGCCTTCTAGTTCTTCCTCATTCAAAAAGCCCTTCATTTTATGTGTTTTTCCATCGATCACGGAAGCTCCCGCAAATTTGACTTCCCCATTAACTGAGTCTACATTTTGCAGCAAAAAACTGGATTCTGAATGAAGCTTGCTCTCTAATTTAAAAAGCGGCATAGGAGGCAAAATCCTCGATGTTCGAAAGGTATTATCTAAAATGCCAACCAGCCGAAACGCTGGAATTTCTCCTGCTGTCTTTGTTTCCAGTGTGCTCTTTGCTCTTCCTTTACTAATGAGCACAACACAGCTTGGTCTAAAATCGTTATCACGAAGATTTTCATCGAGTAATTGTTCCAAATCATACGATTTTGCAAGACTTTCACTGATAACAATCACTTTCATGTGGTGACTGGTTAATGCCTGTTCCCTTTCTAATGAAAATTCACGAATCATTTGAAGGACGGAATCCCCAGTTTGAGAAATATTAATATAAGATTTTTGTGAGGGTCCTGATTGTTTTGTGGTGGAACTTGCTACTTGTGGAGTGATGATTTGAAAGGTTGAGGTAATCAGGTCTTTTTTTGTATAACCCTCCCCTTTTTTGCTTAACTCTTTCTCAATTTTGGACTTCATGCCTTTATCAAATGCCAAACCTATGCCTAAACTTTGCTCTTCAATTTCATGACTGCTCCAACATCCTGTAAGGGATACGAACAATAGAACGGAGAGGGAAATGAAGAGGGGCCGTATTTTGCTATGTGGTTGTTTCATATTTTCCTCCCTTTACTTTTTGAATAATAAGCAGGAGAAGCGGGAGTAAACCAAATAAATACAATGCGTAAATGCCGACGAAATCTCCAAGTTTAAAGATGTCATTCATATTTTTTGGAATCATGGAAATGATGTATAAAACCGGAAGCAAGGCAAACATAAAAGGGTGAATGTTCTTTTTTGAAAGTTGAGCTAGCCCTAAAGAAGCTGCATAGTATGTAATGGTGAATGTGGCAAATATTTGCATGATCCATACCACGAGCAATAAAGATTCAAACCGTTCAAAGATCAAACCTGAGACCTCAAAACTGCGTATAAGATCAAGTGTCGGCCATGTTCTTGTGACCACTCCTTCAATAGATAATGCTCCGATAACCATTACGACCGTTAACACGTAAAAAATCAATGGAATGAAAATTCCAACAAGAATGGCTTTTACTGCTTTTTTGGGCTGATTCATAAACGGAATAAGCAGTAACATGATTTCAGGTCCTGTAAAAGCTAGTGCCGTCGTTTTTACTCCTTTTAGTACAGGGATGACTCCTTCCCCTAATACCGGACGCAGATTATCAATCTCAAATATTTTAATGCTCATGAAGGCAACGACCAAAAAAAGGATAACCGTCAAAGGTAATATAATTTCAAAAAGACGGGCAATCGGGTTAAGGCCGCCGATGATCAGATAGAGACTTACCCACATGAAAATCATCGAAATTGCCCATGTAGGGGTGCCTTCAAGAAGCAAATACTTTATTACTTCCGCCATAGAACGGAGCTGAAACCCGCAAGTAATAAGGAAATAACATATTAAAGCTAAACTGAGTAATTTGCCTAACCATTTTCCCACAATTTCATTGCTGTATTGATAAAAGGTTTTTTCGGGAAACTGTTGGCTTAATTTGACGATGATCACCCCCGCGATTATGGCAATAACCCCGCCTAAAATAACGCTTATCCATGCATCTGGTGTCTGTACCTTCTCCGTGGCTGCTCTGGGCAGGGTGAGTAATCCTGTACCAAGTATAAAGTTGATGACTATGACCGCTACTTGAGGAGTTGTAATTTGGTCTTTCGGACTGAGATTCATTCTTTAATCACCCTTCCACCGTATGTTATCTTTTACGTATAGGATTTTTCGTATGCATCATCTTTGGCCGGCGTTTCATCATCATAATTGGCATGCGAACCATCAAGTCTTTCCACTCACTTAAGCGATAAGGAACGGCTGGACTCAAATAAGGCACGCCAAAGCTTTTTAATTTCACTAAATGGCTGGCCATGAAAAGAAAAAAGAGAATGACTCCGTATAATCCCAATGTGGCAGCACACAACATAGCTGGAAAACGAAGTACCCGAAATGTAAACCCAGTACTATATTGCGGAATAGCAAATGATGAAATGGCAGTTAACGCGACTACAATCACCAAAACAGGGCTAACGATCCCTGCCTGCACAGCAGCTTCCCCAATGATTAATCCGCCGACAATCCCCATTGCAGGACCAATTGGCTTAGGTAAGCGCAGGCCTGCTTCCCTCAAAATCTCGATGGATATTTCCATAAATAATGCTTCGATAAGTGCCGGAAAAGGAACGGTTGCTCTCGTTCCTATAATGGATATGGCCAGTTTGGTCGGAATTAATCCTGAATGAAATGAGATGAAAGCTATATACATAGACGGTGTAAACAGGGCTAGAAAGGCTGCGAGATAACGAAGCATACGTATGAATGTGCCAGGAATCCATCTTTCATAATAGTCTTCCGGTGATTGTAACATCATGCTTAAGGTAACCGGAGCAATCAAAGCAAATGGCGTCCCATCCAATAAGATGGCCACCCGGCCTTCCAACAAAGCAGCGATTACGCGATCAGGACGTTCTGTATTCTGTATCTGCGGAAAAGGACTTAGGTAATTATCTTCGATGAGTTGCTCTACATAACCTGATTCTGGCACATTGTCAATATTAATTCTCTTAATTCGATTTTCTACTTCTTGAACTAATTCGGGATCAACAATATCTTTTATGTAAGCGACAACCAAGTCTTTTTTTGAACGCTTTCCTACTTGGAATTTTACTAACGATAAATTTTCGTTTTCACCACTTCCCCTTAAAAAAGATGTATTATCACTCAAAGATTCAGTGAAACCGACCCGTGGACCCCTGACTAATGCCTCTGATACCGGCTCTTCAATCGCCCTTGTTTTAAGTTTTGTTGTTCCGAGGATTAGCGGTTCCGGCAATCCATCAATTAAAAGAGCGGTAGAACCTGTTAATACTTTTGATGCTAACTCTTTAATGGAACCGACCACTTCTACTTCACTGATAGTTACCACTTCATTTTTTATAAATTCTTTTGAAATGCTTCCTTTGATGTAAGGAAGGCCCTGTTTGTATTCTGCTGAAAAGTCAACCATTAATGATGGCATGATATTTTTATCAATGAGTTCTTTATCTGAAAGTCCATCAACAAAAATGATAATTGACCGAATACCGGTACGCCCTATATTAAATTCTCGAAAATGCACATCCCAATTATGGCCAATTTCTTGCTTAACTAATTCTAGATTTGATACAAAATTATCTGTAAAATGATCAGTTGAATCTTGGGAGGTACATTCTTTTTGTTTGTCATTATTAGTAACTTTTCCTTTTTTACTGATCTTTGATATCCACTCTTTCATATCATCACTCATCCTTTGAGTTGCGAAGCCGATTAAACAATTTGGAGAATAAATACGGAATAAAAAAAACTATAAAAGCTTGTATAAAAACCTGCCACTCTGGCAGGTTGGAAACAATCGTTTTCCACATTATCATCACCCTATACTTGCCTCATATCAGCAGCTGAATTCTTTGAAATCCCTTTATTTCTCAAATAGTATGATGTTCTTACACGTTTCTTATGCAAGAAAGTTAAAAGCAAAGCCTATTTCTATCCCCTTTATTTTTGGTACTACCTTGAGGTATTTAACTCTGACATTTGCCCGTGTATCGATGGAAAGACCCGAATGTAGAAATGACGTGGATAATTTTGGTCAATAATTGCTTTACCTCCTACATTGGGCTTATGCTCATGATTGAAATATAATTTTAAAGATTCAGATACCAAATTGAAATGATGTTTGAAATAATATATACTGAAAATTGGGAATTGTTAGTAAGTAGTATCCTTAACCATTAACGACTACGTGATAAAAAAATTGCAAAATAAAGACGTTCAAGAATAAAATAATCCAATCGCAACCCTTGTACCGGAACGGAAAGGAAAAGTAATTACCGTTTTGTGGGAATGTGAATCCTGGTAATAGAACGGAAGTAAAGAATTCTCCCTCATTAAATCGAAGTATTCCTTAAACTTATTAAATCCAGTTTATTTCTTTCGACATTAGTCAAAGGGTAAAGTTGTTCGTTTCTTGTTTTCTAAGTACGATTACAAAGGGGGAAAAGGATGAATATATGGACAAGCTGCACACTAAGTTCAATTCTGGCACTCTCATTACTTGCACCTTCCGTGTCATTTGCTAAAGAAAATGCAAATCAGGAAGTTCCTGTGAGTAAGGAAACTGCCAGCCAGTATCCTGTGTTAACGAAAGCAAAAAAACCAGAAGAAGCGGGCTTTTCTTCTGAAAAGCTGGAAAAGGTGGATCGGCTGATTGAAATGGAAGTGGCTGCCGGTTTCCCTGGTGCTGCCCTGATTGTCATAAAGGACGGTAAGATCGTTAAAAATGAAAGCTATGGGTACAAACAGAAATTTAATGGATATACGCCACTTAAGAAGTTTCAGAAAATGGACAAGGACACTTTATTTGACCTTGCTTCAAACACGAAAATGTATGCAACTAATTTTGCTATTCAGAAATTAGTCAGTGAAGGCAAGTTGAATATCCATGCAAGAGTTCAGCAATACATTCCTGAATTCAAAGACATGGAAGCGGATGTGATCAAAGGAAAGGATACCCTGAAGATTATTGATGTGCTTCATCATACAGCGGGTTTTAGACCAGATCCGCAATACCATAATCCAAAGGTTTCGAAAGACCTTTTTTCACAGGAACGGGATAAGACCATTGAGTTCATATCTAAAACACCGCTGACATATGTACCTGGAACACAGAAAGTATACAGTGATGTCGACTATATGCTGCTCGGTGCCATTGTTGAAAAAATCACGGGTCAGCAGCTTGACACCTATGTTGAAAATGAATTGTACAAGCCGCTTAATTTGAAAAATACAAAGTTCAACCCCCTTCAAAAAGGCTTTAAGCCAAAGGATGTTGCTGCAACTGAATTGCTTGGGAACACGCGGGATGGCGTGATTGATTTTCCTAACGTTCGCACATACACACTTCAAGGTGAAGTTCATGATGAAAAAGCCTTTTATTCGATGGGAGGCGTTTCGGGTCATGCAGGTCTGTTCTCGACCACAAGCGATCTCGCTGTCCTCCTGCAAGTGATGCTGAATGGCGGGGGCTACGGTAAACATAAGTTGTTTGATCAAGAAACAATCGATGAATTCGTCGCACCTTCCGAAATGAATCCTACTTACGGACTTGGGTGGAGGCGAAATGGCGATGCTAGCATGGAGTGGATGTTCAGCTCTTATGCGAGTGACAGTGCTTACGGACATACTGGATGGACTGGGACGGTCACGATCATAGATCCTGAATTAGATTTAGGGATTGTTCTACTTACAAATAAAAAGCATTCTCCGCTCGTTAACCCTGTAGCCAATTCCAATCAGTTTTTCGGTGACCTCTTCAAAACAGGAAGCTATGGAAGTGTTGTAACTGCGATTTATGATGCATTGGAAACGAAGGAATAAGAGGCAATATGTTTCGTAGGGAAGTCAATTTGCCAGTCGGGATATCAGGGTCATCAAGTTGACTTTGTATGTGGTACACAGTCTTAAATCTTAAATAATATTTTGGGGGGACATAATGAAAGTCAGGCTACTAACTCCATCTGATGCTGAAAGTTATTGGGCATTAAGAATAGAAGGATTAAAAAACTATCCAGAAGCATTCGCAACAAGCTACGAGGAATCTATAAATAAGGAGAATCCAATAGAGCAGGTTGCTAATAATTTAAAAACCAAAGGGAATTTTACCTTTGGGGCATTTGATGAATACGAGGAACTCATTGGGGTAGTTACCTTAATTCAAGAACAGCACAAAAAACTGCAACATAGGGCAAATATTTTTGCTATGTATGTAACTTCGAAGAAAAGTGGATTGGGTGTTGGAAAAACCTTATTAACAGAAGCTATAAATAAAGCGAAAGAAATAGAAGATGTCGAGAAAATAAATTTGACTGTAGTAACAAGTAATCAAAAAGCTTTAAAAGTAAATGGTGTCTATTATGACGAAGAACATATGGTTCTATGTTTAGAAAAATAAAGTGTCATCTTCAACTACGGGTGCGTTAGTAACAAGACTTATGTTTTACACCGTTCACTCTGAACGGTGATTTTTAGTTTTTATAAATGTGGCCAAGTGCGACACATTGGCGCCTGTCAACGGTACCGGACCGAAGGGAGGATAAGGAGTACTCACTTCATCAAGATCCTCTTGGTGTCCTCTAAAGGCAAGTGGGGAACCAACTGTTTGATGCTGTACTACCACCGCCTGAAGCGCTTATCAAAGCTAGCATTTTCGATATGATGAGCAGGTAATTAGGGATGATGAACATTAGCCCCAAAAAGAAATGTTAAAACAAATGAAAAAATATGTTGACTGAACAGACTGTATCCGCTTACAATAATATTTAGTTATTAGTCTATTTAGAAAATTATAAAAAGAGGTACCTGCATGACAAAGGAATTCGACAAAAGAATCGGGCGCCATGCAATCATGTACGCGTTTGCGGACGAAGAGGAAGAAGTCATATTGACGAATGATCTAAAGCGGATGGATTGGCTTTATGGAAAAGGTAAAGTCGGTTCAATGGAGCTGCAGAAAATAGTTGCGGCCATTGAGACATCAGCTAAAAGACTTGGATTAGTCAATCCCGATATGTATCGGGAAATGCATGCGCTGTATCATGCGATCATCGAAGCACTCCAAGGCGTGACACGGGGCCAAGTCGAGCTTGGCGGTCTTTTGAGGACTGCGGGCCTTCGGTTTGCAATCGTTCGGGGCAGGCCGTTTAAAAGCGGGGACGAAGGTGAATGGATTGCTGTCGCCGTGTATGGAACGATTGGAGCACCGGTTCGGGGATTTGAACATGAAGCCGTTGGTTTGGGAATTAACCACATTTAAATAATTAAAAGCCTATAGTTATTTAGTGAAATAGGGGGCTGTATTGTAGACTGGATAAGTCTGTCAATATGGCCTCCTTTTGTTTGTTTAAAAAAAGAATAGGGGTGCAGGAAATGATTATGTTAACGGGCCAAACTTTAACGATTGAAGAAGCGAAAAAAGTATTATATGGGGAAGCATTTGTCTCTGCTTCAGCCGAGAGTGTTAAGAAAGTGGAAAAAAGCCGGGAAGCGGTTGAGAATATCGTAAAACAAAAGAAAGTCGTCTACGGTATTACAACAGGATTCGGGAAGTTCAGCGATGTATTGATTGATGCAGAGGACGCAGAGCAGCTGCAGTGGAATTTGATTCATTCCCATGCATGCGGAGTCGGGGAACCGTTTCCTGAGGTGGTTTCGAGAGCTATGGTCCTTCTCCGTGCCAATGCACTATTAAAAGGGTTCTCAGGCGTCCGTCCTGTTGTCATTGAACGTCTGATCGATCTTTTGAATGCCCATATCCATCCGGTCATCCCTCAGCAAGGTTCTCTTGGGGCAAGTGGGGACTTGGCACCCCTTTCCCATTTGGCGCTAGTATTGATGGGAGAAGGGGAAGTGTTTTATAAAGGAGAGCGAATGGAGGCCATCGTAGCTTTATCGAAAGAAGGCATTCTTCCGGTGACACTTAAAGCAAAAGAAGGTCTTGCATTAATTAACGGAACACAGGCCATGACGGGGATGGGGCTCGTCAATTACATTGAAGCCGAACAGCTTGCCCATCAAACTGAAGCGATTGCTTCACTGACTTTAGAAGGATTACGCGGTATTGAAGATGCCTTTGATCGGGATGTTCATCTAGCACGCGGTTACCGCCAGCAAACAGAGGTCGCGGAAAGGATTAGCCGCATGATCAACGGCAGCCAGCTCATCACCAAGCAAGGAGAACTGCGGGTACAGGATGCTTATTCGCTTCGCTGCATTCCGCAAGTGCATGGTGCTTCATGGCAAACTCTTGATTATGTAAAAGAAAAATTGGAGATCGAAATGAATGCTGCGACGGATAATCCGCTTATTTTTGACGATGGGGAAAAGGTTATTTCAGGGGGGAACTTCCATGGCCAGCCGATAGCATTTGCGATGGACTTCATGAAAATCGCTGTTGCCGAGCTTGCGAATATTTCAGAGCGCCGCATTGAGCGACTCGTCAATCCTCAGCTGAATGACTTACCGCCATTCTTAAGTCCGTCACCTGGCTTGCAGTCTGGAGCGATGATCATGCAATATTGTGCAGCTTCACTCGTCTCTGAGAATAAAACACTCGCACATCCTGCAAGTGTGGATTCCATTCCATCTTCAGCGAACCAGGAAGATCATGTAAGCATGGGAACGATTGGATCCCGACACGCACATCAAATCATTCAAAACGTTCGCCGCGTTTTGGCGATTGAGCTCATTTGTGCCTTGCAAGCGGTGGAATACCGTGGAATAGAAAAGATGGCTCCGTTTACAAAAGAGTTTTATACGGAAGCAAGAAAGCTCATTCCAAGCATTACGCAAGACCGTATCTTTTCAAAAGATATTGAAGCAACGGCAAGCTGGTTACTTCAAATCGATTGGAATTCATTTATTAATAGGAGTTTACCTACAACATAATATGATGATGCTAAATCACCGAATCTTTAAAAATTCGGTGATTCTTTTAAAAAACGTTAGGCATATAAGCCCTTTGACTTGAGTTTTTAAGCCTAACATAGTTGCGGAAATGCTACTTAGATCCCTGAATTCCAAAAAAAGGTCTTAGCATAAGAAAAAATGACCTTGAAAAAGTAAAAATTGCAAAAAGTAACTGCTAGATTAAATATGCATTTTTGGAGGGGAACCCAATTTGGAAAATAGGCAATTGCAGCCGTTTGATAAAAATGAGCAAAACCAGCCGTCAAATACTTTACAAAGAAAGCTAAAAGCGCGCCACCTTACGATGATTTCGTTGGGTGGTGCTATTGGAACAGGGCTTTTTCTCGGCAGCGGGCCGGCGATTCACTCTGCAGGACCTGGCGGGGNATTTGGAAAATAGGCAATTGCAGCCGTTTGATAAAAATGAGCAAAACCAGCCGTCAAATACTTTACAAAGAAAGCTAAAAGCGCGCCACCTTACGATGATTTCGTTGGGTGGTGCTATTGGAACAGGGCTTTTTCTCGGCAGCGGGCCGGCGATTCACTCTGCAGGACCTGGCGGGGCTTTGGTAGCTTATACCGTTATCGGTATCATGGTTTATTTTATTATGACAAGTCTCGGAGAACTTGCATCATTTATGCCAATCAGCGGAGCCTTCAGTACCTATGCTACGCGTTTCATCGATCCGGCACTAGGGTTTGCACTTGGTTGGAACTATTGGTTCACCTGGGCGATGACGCTTGCGGCGGAACTATCTGCCGCAACGATGGTTATGAAGTTTTGGTTTCCTCACAGCCCGTCATTCTTATGGAGTTCTTTGTTTTTAGTTTTGATATTCTTATTGAATTACGTATCAGTTAAAGGATATGGAGAAGGGGAATATTGGTTTTCGCTCATTAAAGTGGCGACCATCATCATTTTTATAGTTGTCGGAATATTGATGATATTCGGGATCATGAACGGAGAGGCGATTGGTTTTAAAAACTTCACAGTTGGTGACGCTCCGTTTGCCGGTGGCTTTTTGGCAACATTGGGTATTTTCATTGCTGCTGGTTTCTCTTTTCAAGGGACAGAAATAGTCGGTGTGGCAGCCGGTGAAAGTGAAGACCCGGCAAAAAATGTACCTCGTGCAGTTCGTAGCATCTTTTGGAGGATCTTCCTTTTTTACATCCTAGCGATACTTGTTATTGGACTGATCGTTCCTTATACGAATGGCAGCCTGCAGGGACACACGATCATGGTTAGCCCGTTTACGATGGTGTTTGAAAAAGTGGGACTGGCATTTGCTGCTTCGGTGATGAATGCCATCATCTTAACGGCTGTATTATCTGCTGGTAATTCAAGTCTTTACGTGACAAGCCGAATGTTGTACTCAATGGCAAATGAAGGGCTGGCACCGCGGATTTTTGGGAAGCTCAACAAGCGCGGCGTTCCCATTTGGGGACTGATTGTGACCTCACTTGTTGGGATGCTTGCATTTTTTGCTTCCATTTTCGGTGATGGAGTTATCTATATTTGGCTGATGAATGCAGTTGGGGTCACTGGATTTATATTCTGGCTAGGTATAGCGGCGAGCCATTACCGGTTTAGAAAAGCATACATTGCTCAAGGGTATTCACTGGACGATCTTCCCTATCTATCAAAATGGTTTCCTTTCGGACCGATATTTTCCTTTGCCCTTTGTTTATTCGTTTTAATGGCGCAAAACTATCAAGCCTTTCTTGGAGATACCATTAATTGGGCAAGTGTGGTTGCTACCTATATTGGCATCCCATTTTTTCTGGTAATGTGGCTTGGGTATAAGTTAATTAAGAAAACAAAAGTAATTCCGCTAGAAGAGTGCCAGATTGATTTTGATGAACACAGGAATGCAAAATAAACATAAGACTTCTTTAATAATTTCAACTTTCTTTGTTAAGAAATTTAGCAGCCTTGAAATGACAAGGTTCCTTACCGCCAAATAAACAAAATTTGAATGATGCCAGTTGATTGAGCCGAGGTAACTGTTGGAGATGATTGAATCAATACGGACAATATCAATTTCATTTAAGGGATATCCCTTTTTTATCCCCCTACAGGTAGATTATTAAGGACATTTAATAATCTACCTGTAGGGGATTTTTTTTTTGGCGGAAAGGGACAAACATTTTAAACGTGAAGTGGTTCGATTAAATTTGGGGGAGGTTCATTGAGTTTAGGCTTTATTAAGTAGGCAAGAGATTTCCATATAGCCTAATTAACGGTTTTGTAAAACAGAGATAAGCCCTGCCAAAAGGGTTTGGAGGGTTATTTGGCATGGCCATGAATAATGTAACAAAAAGATAAGAAATAATTCAGGTGTAATTGGGGAGGAAAGACATGGGCACTATAATTTACATTACAAAATGTTGAGTCTAACAATCTATATCAAATGGTCTATGAACATGTTGGGAAATAATTGTTCATCTTCTTATTTAAATGTCCTTTCTTCCATAAACTCACCGATTTTTCGGAACTTATCAAAACGTTGTTGGCGTAGATTGCCTTTATCTAATTGACCAAGTTCTTGTAATGCTTTTCGTAAGGTTTCTTTGATAAAGTGCGATTGAAGTGGGATGTCAATATGTGCTCCTCCTACAGGTTCTTTGATGATCTCATCAATCACCCCTAGTTCCATCAAGTCCTTAGCCGTAATTTTCAATGCCTCAGCTGCTCGTTTTGCTTGTGAGGCATCCTTCCATAACAATGCTGCTGCTCCTTCAGGTGAAATAACCGAATAAAATGTGTTTTCTAGCATGTAGATTCGATTGCCTATACCTAGAGCCAATGCACCACCACTCCCGCCTTCACCAACTACAAAACAGATGATAGGCACTCCAAAACTTGCCATTTCACGAAGACTGAGGGCGATAGCTTGTGATTGTCCGCGTTCTTCGGCTTCACGACCTGGGAAGGCCCCTGCCGTGTTGATAAATGTTACGATGGGGCGATTGAACTTATTGGCTTGTTGCATAATTCTTAGGGCTTTCCTGTAGCCTTCAGGTTGCGACATGCCAAAACGACGATAGATATTGTCTTTAGTATTTTTACCTTTTTGATTTCCTAAAACAGTTATAGGCATTCCTTCGAAGGTAGCTATTCCTGAAACCAATGCAGGATCTTCCCCATAAAGTCTGTCACCATGAAGTTCAATAAAGTCTTCAAAAATATGGTGGATAAAATCTAAAGTAGTAGGGCGTTGTTGAATTCTTGATAGTTGAATTTTATCCCAAACTTCCATATTCTCGTTAAGATGGATTTTGATTTCATTGACTCTTTGCTCAAGATTATTTATTACTTCGTTAAGGTCAAGATTATGCTTTGTAGACACCTCTTTCAATTCAGCAATTTGATTTTCCAGTTGTTTTAATACTTGCAAATTCATCGTTTAAAACACTCCCTGAAATCGAGATGATGGATTTTTAAAATGGTTGTTAATGATTGTTTTAATTCACTTCTATTTACAACCATATCCAGTTGCCCATGTTCTAATAAAAATTCAGAGGTTTGAAAATTTTCTGGAAGTTCTTCTCTTATCGTCTGTTCAATTATGCGTCTTCCTGCAAAGCCAATTAAAGCCTGTGGTTCGGCAATATTGATATCACCTAATGAAGCGAAGCTAGCAGAAACTCCACCCGTTGTAGGATTCGTTAAAACGGATACGAAAAGGATTTTTTCGTAGTTTAGTTGTTCTAAAGCAACACTCGTTTTTGCCATCTGCATGAGACTAAGAATTCCTTCTTGCATTCGAGCTCCGCCGCTTGCCGAAAACAATATAAATGGTTTTCGTGTTTTTAATGATTCCTCAATGGCTCTTGTAATTTTTTCACCGACTGCTGAGCCCATACTTCCCATACGGAAACGAGAATCCATGACACCAATCACAACCGGATAACCACCTATGGAAGCTTCCCCGGTAATAACCGCATCATTTAATGCAGTGTTATTTTTATCAGAAATTAATTTATCTTTATATTCAGGGAAGTTCAGCGGGTCAACGGAAATTAAAGATTTATTGAATTCCGAAAAAGAACCACTATCTGTAAGCATTGAAATGCGGTCATAAGCGGTAACCGGGTGGTGATATTGGCATTTCGGACACACATTCAATTCTATCTTCATAAGAGATTCATCATAAGTTTCCCCGCATGATTTACAAGTAAAAGGGATTGGAGTAAGGCTTTTGTCTATTTCATTTGATTCTATTTTTTCTCTCTTTAATGGGTAAATCTCCATCAATCCTCCTTTGGTAAGACAGCTTTATTACAAGTTACGCTCACCGTTGTGTTTTTTAGCTTTTCATTAAAAAGTTTTATACAATCAGCAATCACCCTAGAGTGGGACTTCATTATAAAAAATTATCTATTCCTGTATGAATGCATGTTTACTTGGAAAATCAAAAACTTACGATTTTATCGACGGGAAATACATAGGCTTGTATACAAACCGAGTATACAAACATTAAAAACTACTTATTATCTTCTATATAGTGAATATTGATCCAGTTCTTAGAAAGAACGATTTACCAAATAGCAAAGCGTCATTTAATCCCATTAATTGGTGTAAGCTCATAATATGCAATTACTAATATAATTGAATGGGTCATTCTTCCATGGATAATATTTTATTGGTTATCAGATTGTTAAAAAGATAAAGATTAATAGTTTTTTTCTTAATTTAAAGGGGCAGATTAGGCACACATAATATTCAAGAGGGCAATCTTAGAATGTAAATGAAACTTTAAGAGCTATATATTCGTATAAATTGATAGGGTTTCAAGCGAAAGTGAAATGATCATAACAGACTAATGGAAATTAAAGGAGAAATGAACCGAATGTTTAAGAAGTTTATGGCTAAGTTAGGGAAAGGTGCAGCAACTGTTGATTTACGCTACGAAAACCGTTCTTATTATGCTGGTGAGACACTAAAAGGGGAAGTAATTTTACATGGCGGAGAAGTGCAACAACAAATTAACCAGTTAGCAGTTGGCTTCATGATTAAAGTGAGGACAAAACGTGGGGAAACTGTCACGAAAAAAGTGTCATCTGTACCTTTAAGCGGTCCGTTTACAATTAAGGAAAAGGAAGAGAAACATTTTGACTTCACTTACAATATCCCGCAAGATCTTCCTTTAACAAGAGGTTCGATTTCTTACTTTTTCGATACTCACCTAGATATTCAAGGTGGATTGGATCACATTGATGTAGATGCATTGGTCCTTAAGGCTCCAAAGGAACTAGAAGCCATTTTCAACTCACTAAGTAAGCTCGGTTTTCGAGAACAACCTACTTCAGGAAAAGTGGATGCCTATGGACAGGAATTTTCATTCTTTCCAACAGCGCAATTTGCCGGCCAGATCAATGAATTGGAGATACGGATTTCTTCAAATGAAGCTGTAGAGCAGGTGTTTATGGAAATCGATTGTCAAAATGGGAATCGAGAAATTGAAGCCAAACGGGAATTTGTTATTGATCATAGACTGTTAGAGGAACATCAAGAGCTTACCCATTTTTTACAGCAACAAATTGCAGAGGTCGTGGAACAGCCTCAATTGTTCACGCGTCCATTTTCTTATCATGATCAATATTCACCTACAGGAAATAAATTCAGTGGTGTTGGGGGAATGGTTGGAGGATTAGCCGCAGGAGTATTGGGTGGCATGCTGCTTAGCGAAATGATAGATGGTTTGGATATGGATGGAATGATAGAAGGGGCTACTGATGCCCTCGGAATAGAAGAAGATGTGTTTGATGTGGAAGAACGGTTTGAAGATTTTGGTGGCTTTTTCGGTGATGGGGATGAGTAACTTAGATACCAAACATTAATCATTTTTAATTGTTGTAGTAAAATTCCAGGAGGGAAAACAACTTGTTGTTGAGAAGATATCTGTCACAATTAGGAATTGGAAAAGCTGTAATCGACCTTAAATTGCCTAAGGTAAAGTATGGGCTGGGAGAACGGATAATAGGTGAATTCTACATAATAGGAGGAATCTGTGAGCAAAAAATAAAACGGTTGGAGTGTGACTTGGTGCAATTAGACAAGGTGAATAATGTGCAACGGATTTTTGATACCACAACCATACTGACAACAAAATTTATAGAGGAGGAGCAGGAAATCCTTATTCCATTTTCATTCCAGTTGCCGATTTCCGCTGCCTTGTCATCAGAGCACATATCCTACCGATTTAACACGAGGTTGTTTTTTGATAAAGGAGTAATAAGCGAGGATCAGGACATCATTCAAATAGTAGACCAAATTAGTCAAGAAAATTGAAGTTGACAATAATATATAAATTTAGTTTGAATTATGATTTTCATGTTTTCCAAGTTTACGAAGGAGGATATTAATAGTCATCATTAAACTAAGTGCTAGGGTATAAAGACAGCAACTTCACCAGGGGTGAAGTTGCAAAAAAAAGAATGTACTCATAATTGTTTGATTAGCTGCATAATCTCCAAGTTAACAGGAAATCTCTATTTTATATTTCTTAACAAACCCTAAAGTACTTTCAAATACTTGCTGTATCTTATGTTCTGGACAATGGATGCGCACCTGCAAATCTCGGGATGCGTCATTTCATAAGAATTCATAATGACATCCTGTTCCTCTTTTTCGAGAACCCTAGCTTCATACAGCTCACGGACTTTTCTTTTGCCGAAGGTAGCTTCGCGAGACTACGGAAAGCTGTCTCATAGCCGATATGAAGACTGATTGCCGTGATGATACCAACGCAGTTTTCCACGGATCTCTTCATTTGCAGCAATAGCTTCAATATAGTATTTACTCAATATAGATAGAGCTGTACATAATGCTGGTAGATTGAAGCGGGATGAAGGCAAGAACAGGCTCCATGACATACAACTCAAGTTGTATGTCATTACCGATTACCTAAAAAGTCCACTTTGTTGATAACTTCCGCCGTGACAGTGGTGACTTTTCCCTGGCATTAAAGTCACTCCCTCATTCAAACGTTCCTTTTATAAGCGGAGCCATCCTTTCTACCATCAATTGTCCTCTTGCAATTACAGTATCAATTGTCAATGTATCCTTTTGCAACAATACAATATCAGCATCCTTCCCGGTTTGGATGCTGCCCTTGCTCGAAAGCTTTAGTACTTGTGCGGGATTGGTGGTGATGACCTTCAGTGCCGTTTCCAACGGGATGCCTTCCTTTAAAACAGAATCACGGACTTCGTGATATAGCGAGGATACTTTTCCAACTTGTAGGCCTGCATACTCCCCATGGCTGTTAAAGAAGGGAAGGCTTGCTTGTCCGTCTGAAGAGAAGGTTATGTGCCCGACTGGAACCCCTTCTTCAAGCATCAGGCGCAAGCCTATGCTGCACTTCACTTCCCCTTCTTCCAAAAACAAAGGAATGGTACTTGTGGTAAAGTCTACGTATCCGCCTCTCTTCGCGTAATCAATTCCCGCCCTGAATAATTCCCCATTTCGATTGATATGTGTCGGATGGAGCTGCCTAATTGGAATGTTGGTTTTATCTACAATTTCATGCAGCAATGAAAGCTTTCCATCTCCGTCCCCTACATGAACTTCTAATATCCCAGCTTTTCCTGACAGGATACCGCCATTGCGTGCCGCTGAGGCGACTTTAGTCAATTCCTCAAATGTGGGTTCTGATGATCTATGGTCGGAGATTGCAATCTCTCCAACACCGATAGTTTTATCGATTAAAATAATATCGTCCTCGATTTTTCCCGTCAATGTTTTTACTGGCACTTGATAGGAGCCAGTATGAATGAAGCAGGAAATACCCTCTTCTTCAAGCGCCCGCGCCTTGGCAAGAAGGCTTTCCATTCTACGTGTAGTTCCGTCCGTACCAAGTAAGCCGACCAGCGTTGTAATACCTGAAGTTGTAATATCAGTGAGCATCAGCTCGGGGGTGCGGGTTTTGAATCCTCCCTCGCCGCCTCCACCAATAATATGAACATGTGAATCTATAAAACCCGGAACAACGAAAAGATTAGCCGCATCAATGATTTGAATAGGGGCAAAGTTGTCAGGAATCTCGATTCTGTCATCTATAAATGCGATTTTATCATTTGTAATCAATATGTCCTTCCGTCCTAAGTAATTGGGTGAGTATATCTCGCCATTTTTAATTAAAGTAAGCAATTCGTTTTTCCTCCTGTAAATACTGCTATCAGAATGGACCATACCCGACGAAGTGGGCTATGATAACAGCTACTAATCCGATGAGATATTGAATGAGCACCAGCGGCAAAATCCACTTCGCCCACTTTGTCCAAGAAATGCCTGCGATTGCTAAGCCTGCCATTAAGGTGGTAGCGGTCGGGAAAATCATATTCCCGATTCCGTCCGCGAAAGAGAAAGACAACACTGCGGTTTGGCGTGTAATATCCAATAAGTCTGCGAGCGGCACCATAATTGGCATTGTCAGCATCGCATGACCGGTGCCGGACGCTAGAATAAAATGGATAAGAGTTTGGAAGCTGTACATGCCAGCAACGCTTAACAAGGCAGGGATATGCTGGATAGATTCAGCTACTTGATGTAGCATAGGGTCGACGATATGGCCCTCATTCAATACAACAAGAATGGCGCGTGATACGCCGATTATCAAAGCGCCGCCGAGCAAGGCTGCAGATCCATTAGTAAAGGAGTTGACAATGTGATCTGCAGAAAGTTTTCCGGTGATTCCAATTACGATTGTCAATACAATGAATAAGGCAGCAATTTCTGTCATGTACCATTGGAACTTGATGACTCCAAACGCCAAGACGATATAGTTAATTAAAAAAGCTACTAAGATGAACTTGTGTCTCGCTGTTAATTTCGCACCTGATTGCAGCAAGTTTTCCGATTCTTCTTTTGTATATTTTCCGTAGATTCCTATATAAGGATTTTTCTTTACCTTCATTGCGTAACGATAGATATAAAGAACGGAAACCAGATAGACAATAACAAATAAAATAAGGCGGAATCCCATTCCTGAGAACATCGGCAATTCTGCGATTCCTTGGGCAAGTCCTACTGTGAATGGATTCATGACGGCTGTCGTAAACCCTGACATTACCCCTACTATAACAATGGCGGTTCCTGTAATTGTATCGAATCCCAGAGCCAACGCCAGGGGAATGATAAGAGGAAGATATGCCAGTGTTTCTTCTGCCATCCCCATTAAGGAGCCGCCTACTGCGAAAAACAGCATCACGACAGGAATCAATAGCTTTTCACGCTTCGCCAACTTCCGAGCCATTGTCCCGATAAGTACATCAACCGTACCTGTTGCTCTTAAAACACCGAAAAACCCTCCGATAATCAATAAGAAAAAGATAATATTTCCGGCTTCTACCATTCCTGTGTGAATAGCTTTTATCATATCGAACAATCCGACTGGTGCAGATTCTATCCATTTAAAAGAATTGGCGTCTACAGTTGTCCGTCCATCCGCTTCAATTCGTGCAAATTCCCCGGCCGGCAAAATGTAAGTGAATAGCGTTGCTATTGCGAGAATGCAGAGCAGCAGTACAAAAACATTGATTTTTCTCTCTTTTTTCCCTGGTGTTCCAAGCGAAACAACCTTCTCTTCAATTTGGCTCATAAATGTCTCTCCTTTGTATTTAAAATAAAAGCATGGAACTAAACCGCTTACAAAATTATGCCGGCCTCATAGACTATCATCTGTTTTTCTCGTATTCTGCTGTTTCCCTCCTTTTCAAATCCATAGGCACATCAATGCTTTATATATGCAAAATCTGTGCCAATATTTCTAGATTGATTATTATGAAAACTTTAGAATTAGATTAGAGTTTAAGGTCATTATTGGTTCTTTTTGGTGATATAATAGAACCAATTTAAAGACAGGTAGGTGCTTTTATGTCAAAATCCTCACTTACGCTTATAGCGGGAAGTGCAAAAACAAAGCAAGCCTTGCAGGAACAGTTGGAACAATTGCTTGGAGACTATGTTCATATTAAAAGCCATTCTGCCGATGAGGGATTACCGGAGTCTCTGGAAGATACAATAATCTTGTATTCATCAGATGCTGCTTATGATAAAACAAACGACATTTTTAGCATAAATGCCGAGAAAATAATTGTGGGAAAGAGAACGGTTCATCATGAATACATTAATAAACTATTAAGAATACCTGAAGGCTCAACAGTTCTGGTGGTGAATGATGTTGATGAGGCAACAATAAGTCTTATTGAATCCTTATATCAGCTTGGTGTCGATCATGTTCAATTCATCCCTTTTCGGAAGGGGAGTTTGTTTTATGAGGATGTTCATATTGCAGTTACACCAGGAGAAACAAATCTTTGTCCCTCATACATAAAAGAAGTAATCGATATAGGTGTGCGACTTTTTGACATGACAACAATTTTAGAAGTTGTAGAACGCTGCGGTTTGAACAAGGATATATCCTCGAGGATTTCAGAAAGGTACATTAGGAATATCATTGAATTACAACGTAGGCTGTTATATGCAGAGCGGGATGCCAAGCGGATGAGCGAGCACATCCAAAATGTGCTGGGAACTGTCGATGATGGAATATTGGTCGTAAACGAGGAAGGGCAGATTACAGTATTCAATAATAGGCTTGCGGCATTGTTTCATGTTGATCCACAAGATGTAGTTAAAAAGTATATGAAGGAAGTAATGCATAGCCGGGATATTACCGATTTCATCATGAACGGTAAGGATGCAAGCAAGTTCTTCGATATAGATGGCATGGATGTCGTCATTTTTCGATTACAAATGGAGAAAGAAAATACAATTGTCGCAACCTTCAAGAGTGTACATCAAGCCGTTGAAATTGAAAAGACGGCACAAAGGGAAATGCGAAATAAGGGGTTTTATACGAAATACAGCTTTCATGATATTATCGGCGAGCATGAAGTAATGAAAGAACGTAAGCAGATCGCCAAGAAGCTTGCCTTGTCGGGGCATCCGATTTTGATTCAGGGTGATACAGGAACAGGAAAGGAACTGTTTGCGCATGCTATTCATGAGCATTCAATGCGAAAAAACGGGCCGTTTCTCGCTGTGAACTGCAGCGCATTAACAGAAACTTTGCTTGAAAGTGAATTGTTCGGCTATGAAGAAGGGACATTTACAGGAGCGCAAAGGGGAGGCAGGAAAGGTTTGTTTGAATTGGCGGATAACGGGACTATCTTCTTGGATGAAATTGGCGACATAAGTCTCACAGTTCAATCACATCTGCTGCGAGTTCTGCAGGAGGGAGAAATTCGAAGGATTGGCGGCAGAAGAATCATACCCATTAATGTTCGGTTGATTACAGCAACGAATAAGGATCTTCAAGGAAAGATGCGGGACGGTTCGTTCAGAACAGACTTATTTTACCGGCTGAATGTACTTAATCTCCGCATTCCGCCACTCAATGAGAGAAGAGCGGATATTCCACTTTTGATTAAGCATCTCATCACAAAGAGTGGGAAGTGGGTAAAGGTAGAGCAAGACGTACTGGAATATTTCATGCAATATGAGTGGCCCGGCAATATAAGAGAGCTGAAAAGTACTATTGATTACATGCTGACGGTCTGTGAGGGAAATGTATTGATGAAAAGGGACCTTCCGTTCATGCACGGACAAGCGGGAGAAAGTGTGATTTCGAAATACTCCGCGTGTGAAAGTATGCTGGAAATGCAAGAGCGCACTTTTATTTTGGAAGTAATCAAGCAATGTAACGATAAAGGAAAAGCGGCGAGCAGAGAGCTTATATCAAGTCAAAGCATAGATTCGGACATTGTCTTGTCCACGCAGCAGATCCGCCGCCGCTTGGATATTTTAGCGGGCGAAGGATTTGTGATCAAAGGCAGAGGACGGGCCGGCACAAAGATAACTGCGGCTGGAATAGAGTATTTATATTTTCTAAAGTCAAATCGCTGAGGGTAGCTGAAATAAGTTATTAAATTCTCAACAAAAAAACCGATTGGTAAATCAATTGGTTTTTTTACATATCTGCATGGGAAAAAAATTATAGAAAGAAATCTATACAGTATATAGAAATTATGAATTGATAAGTGAAGATGAGAATTTTATTTAACAAGAAATCTAGTGATGTTAGGGATATTGATTTTGGGGTATATGGTTGTTATCTGCCCGACAACGTCATAAAAAGTATTTTAAAATAACAAAAAAACGATTGAATATAAAATCTTGATAATGAACAGCAAGGCAATAGAAGTGTAGCGATTGTTCACGCTGGGTGTAGTTATAAATGCACGGTCTGTATTTTTTATTATTTTATATCCTTTGCAGCAATGGAAAACTTGTACAGCCGATGAAGCTATGAATGAGTTAATTGAAAGAAGGCAATCCACTAACTAAAGTAGCCATATTTTTTGTACTGGTTTTGTCAGTGAAGAGTATTCGATTGTGAGATATTTTCACATTTGAAAAAAATGATAAATCGTGTGTCCGAAAATTTGTTTTCGACGTCCGAGTTTTTGCTATGAACGTTGATAAATCAACGTTTATAGAAGAATGGTGCTACTTTCATATGATGCACGCTCTTAACATATATACTCAACAATTCCGCCGCACATCATTTGAATTTATATTCATTGTTTGTTAAGGTAATGAAGTACTTTAGGGAGAACGGTTTATTCCGTGTGATGGAACTGACCAAAAAACTCTAAAATAAAAACCAATATATTTCAGTTGATATATGCTGTGCCTGTTAGTTTCCTCAGTTGTATTGCACCTCTTTTCCCTACCTGAAATGCTCAAATTAGACACATTGGGAATCCCATAATCATTTTCAATGCGTATGGTGTCATACTGCAAGTATCATTCCACCTGGTTAAGGAAAATGAAGTACTTAAGAGGGGTAATCTTTAGTCCAACGACTGGACAGAAAACTCTAAGTGGAAATCGTTTATATTAAAGTTGGTATATGCTGTGCCTGCTTGTTTCCTCAATTGTGATTGCACCTCCTTTTCCTACTTGAAATGCTCAATTAATCACACATATAAAATCCAAGTAAAGAATGGCTTCTTGGGAACAATAAAAATAGTAATTTCTTTGTTCATTAGGTCCTGTGCAAGAAGGTGCCACTCACATATGTGTCAATTCCGCTTTTTTTACCTCAATATGGTATAGAACAGAAGAAAAAAGTGTGTGGGTAGAATCGTTTTTTTAAATTTCGATTATTTCAAGGTACTTGTGTATTAATAATCATCACTCGCATAAAACGGGGAAATTCAGCAAAACTGAATCATATGGGCAACTATTAGAATGAGGTGACTTGATGAAGCCGTATGTAGAAGTCAGAAATGTTTCGAAAATTTTTGGCAAATCTCCAAAAGCAGCAACAGATTTATTGATGCAAGGCAAAACAAAAAAAGAAATCTTGAAAGAAACGGGACAAACGGTCGGAGTTAATAATGTGAATTTCGAGATTTATCCTGGCGAAATTTTTGTCATCATGGGTCTATCCGGAAGTGGGAAATCCACTTTAATCCGCATGTTCAATCGTTTGATCGATCCTACATTGGGAGAAATCTTAATTGGGGGAGAAGATATCGTGAAGATGAACGCGGCACGCCTAAGGGAAGTCAGGCAAAAGAAAATAAGCATGGTCTTTCAGAACTTTGCTTTATTTCCGCATAAAACGATATTGGAAAATGCTGAATTTGGGCTCGAAATTCAAAAAGTGGATCCAACAAAACGTCATGAAAAAGCGATGAAGGCACTTGAGGCCGTTGGATTGAAAGGCTACGAAAATCAGCTGCCGTCACAGCTTAGCGGTGGTATGCAGCAAAGGGTTGGGTTAGCTCGGGCACTTGCTAGTGATACGGACATATTATTGATGGATGAAGCCTTCAGTGCTCTTGATCCATTAATACGTAAGGATATGCAGGATGAGTTGATTGAAATTCAAGATCAGTACAAAAAAACGATCATTTTCATTACCCATGATCTTGATGAAGCATTAAGAATAGGGGATAGAATTGCTCTTATGAAAGATGGAAGTGTGATTCAATTGGGAACTCCTGAACAAATCATGATGAATCCAGCTAATGAATTTGTCGAGAAGTTTGTTGAAGATGTTGATCTATCAAAAGTACTGACAGCTTCTCATGTAATGATACGCCCAGAGAAGATCGCAGTTGACAGAGGTCCGAGGGTTGCATTGGAAATCATGCGTAAACAAGGGTATTCCAGCATTTTTGTTGTGGATAGAAAGCAGAAATTATTGGGGGCAGTGACTGCAGAACAGGCTCGTCAGGCAATGAGCAATAACCAATCGATTTCTGAAGTGATGTCAACCGATATCCCAACTGTAAAAGAGGATGAATTACTTGGTAACCTCATGGATGTGATGGCAACTTCAAGCTTGCCAATCTCAGTGATTGATGAACAGAAAAGAATTAAAGGAATTCTGCTTCGCGGTGCCGTGATTGGTGCTTTAGCAGGAAATAAAGATTCCTTGAATGAAATGGAGAGTGAATAATTCAATGAATATGACAAAAATACCACTAGGAGCTTGGGTCGATTCTTTAGTGGATTGGATAACTATTGTATTTGCTGGATTATTTACACTTATTACGAATGTGATTGAGGGTCTACTGAATATCCTGGTCGATGTAATGAGTGCTGGACCTTCCATCGTGTTAATTATAGTCCTTACCCTTCTGGTTACCTATACAAGCAGATGGCCATTGGGAATATTTACTTTCATTAGCTTACTTTTGATTGATAATCTTGGTTATTGGGAATCAAGCATCCAAACACTTGCTATCGTTATATTGTCAGGATTCCTAACCATACTGATCGGGATACCGATCGGAATATGGTGTGCCCAAAATAAAACGGTGCGTAAGATCGTAACCCCAATTTTGGATTTCATGCAAACGATGCCTGCGTTCGTTTATTTGATTCCTTCAATATTATTCTTTGGAATAGGGGTAGTGCCGGGGATCATTGCGTCATTCATTTTCGCAATCGCACCGACAATCCGTATGACCAATCTTGGGATTCAGGAAGTGCCTAATGATTTAATTGAAGCATCGGATGCTTTTGGTTCAACAAGCAGCCAAAAGTTATTCAAGGTACAAATACCATTGGCTACTCCAACGATTATGGCAGGAGTTAACCAAAGCATCATGCTTGCATTATCCATGGTTGTTACAGCTTCATTGGTTGGAGCACCCGGGCTTGGGGCAGATGTCTACCGGGCTGTCAGCCAAATTAATGTAGGACAAGGATTTGAAGCAGGATTATCCATCGTAATCATTGCAATCATTCTAGATCGTATCACGCAAAACCTTCGTAAGCCAGCTTACGAGCATATCGTTAGCAGGAAAATCATTTTTACAATATTAGCTTTACTTGTTGTAGGGACTGCACTGTTCGGTACTTTTACAAAAGAAAAAGCTGTGAACGGGGATAAAAACAGTTTTGCTGCCAAAACCAATTATGAAATCATCGGAATTGAACCTGGAGCAGGATTGATGAAGTTGACTAAAACGGCTATAGGTGATTATAAGTTGGATGATTGGAAGTTGGTTGAAGGATCTTCGGCGGCAATGGTTGCTGAATTGAAAAAAGCAATTGATAAAAAAGAACCGATCATCGTTACTGGATGGTCACCGCATTGGATGTTCTCGAAATATGACTTGAAATATCTCAAAGATCCGAAAAAATCCTTTGGCGGGGCTGAAAATATTAATTCGATTGCCAGAAAAGGCCTCGAACAGGATGCGCCCGGCGCTTATAAAATTATTGATCAATTCTTCTGGAAAACTGATGATATGGAAGATGTAATGGTCAAAGTCACTGAAGGGATGTCTCCTTCAGAAGCGGCAGAAAAATGGATAAGCGAAAATCCGGACAAAGTGTCCAAGTGGACTAAAGGTGCTAAATCAGGAAATGGTGAAAAAATCAAACTGGTTTATGTTGCATGGGACACTGAAATTGCCAGTACAAATGTAATTGGCAAGGTTCTGGAACAGAATGGTTATGATGTAACATTAAGTCAAGTTGAAGTGGGACCAATGTTTGCCGGCGTTGCAAACGGAAGTGCGGACGCAATGGTGGCTGCATGGCTTCCTGGTACACATCTTGAATACTATAATAAGTATAAAGATGATATGGTTGACCTTGGACCAAACTTAAAAGGAACAAAGAATGGACTGGTTGTACCGGATTACGTCGATATTGATTCGATTGAAGATTTAAAATAAGAAAAACGAGGGGATTTCAGAAATGAAATTCCCTCGTTTTTTCAGTTAAACGAAAGATCAATGTATGGAAACGAATTTACTCTTCAATTCTTCTTCCGTTACTTCGATCTTTCCTTTCAAATCTTCAGCTAGTAATACATAACTTTTCACACCTATGAATTCTGAATGTGATATTAAAAAAAATTTTGTCCCCTTTTTATACGTAGAAGGATCATCTTCGATTAACCTAAACATTTTCATCCTTTATCCACCTTCGTCAACCGCATGTAATATAACTACCTTTAGAGAACACTCTCTAGTTTGGGTAATAGCATTGAACAAGTTAAAAAGGAATAAGGGCCCTACTTCTTCATTTCCCTTTTTATATCATTGATATTTATAAGCGGTCAACTATTTTAACACCGGCAGGCTTTTTCATTGTTTGGAAAATTCTTAAATTTCTGTGGAACTGCCTATAATTGAATGTTAAAATTCAGTTGGAAAATAGTGATCCCTGATACATAAGAAACTTCTATGGCGGCGATCCCCGCCGCCACCATCTATCACGAAACCCTGCTTATTACCCCAAAATAAAGTCTAACCCATTAAACCCTTGACAATAATGGATGATAACAATACAACCAGGCTGAACCTTTTTTGGTGGATCTTAAGGAAGATACCCTGTATAAGAAACTGGTTGTGACAGTATTGAAGAACCATTTAGTGTACTGCTAGTACGTATACAAAAATTTTTGTAACAAATCTCCTGTCATATGTATTGTTAATCTTTTATTGAGGTGATTCTCCTATGGAAGCAATGATTGAACGGTGTGCTGGCCTAGATGTACACCAAGAAACAGTAGTAGCCTGTGTATTATTTGGTCCATTAGATAAAAAGCCAAAAACCTCTATTGAAACTTTTTCAACTACAACAACGGGACTCTTGGCTTTAAGTGATTGGCTCGCTACCCTTCAGGTATCCGATGTTGTGATGGAAAGTACGGGAGTCTACTGGAAACCAATATGGAATATACTCGAAGGTTCTTTTCACCTTGTTCTTGCCAATGCCAGGCATGTCAAAAATGTTCCAGGGCGTAAAACGGATGTGAAAGATGCCGAATGGCTTGCCAAGCTTCTAAGATGCGGACTTATAGAAAGCAATTTTGTCCCACCAGAGGATATTCGTGATTTACGAGATCTTACTCGTTATCGAAAAAAATTGATTCATCATCGCACATCAGAGCAGAATCGCATTCACAAAATTCTTCAAGATGCTAATATCAAGCTAACATCCGTTCTATCAGACATTTTTGGTGTATCGGGACGCCGTATCCTTGAAGCGATTCTAAACGGTGAAAAAATAGAGACCGATGGTCTTAGAAAAATGGTGGATTGGCGAACAAAAGCAAGTATTACTGACATTGCCAGTGCAATTAATGGTCGTATTCGCCGTCATCATCGTGATATGTTGCGTTTCCATTGGGAGCATATGGGTTATTTAGAAGAAACCATAGAAGAATTAGAAAAACAAATTGATCAACTCCTGTCCCCTTATCGTAAGGAAGTAGAATTATTGGATGGTATACCTGGTGTGAACAAAGCTGCGGCAGCTACTTTTATTGCGGAGATGGGTGTTGATATGTCCGTATTTAAGTCAGCTAAACACCTTGCCTCTTGGGCTGGTGTGAGTCCTGGAAATTACGAAAGTGCTGGTAAAAAAAAACGAGTAAAACCACACAAGGTAACAAAGCTTTGAAAACGATGGCCGTAGAGTGTGTATTAGCGACATCAAGGCAAAATAATCGAATTGCTTCACATCGAAAAAGGATTACCAAACGGCAGGGAAAAATGAAAGGACGAATTGCTTCTGCTCATTTACTATTGACGATTGCTTACAACATCTTAAAAACAGGAGAACCCTATCAGGAACTAGGCTCAAATTACCTTGAAGAAAAACAAAATAACAAAGAATTAAAAATGATCGAATACCTAAAAAAGAAAGGCTATTCAATCGCTCCATCTAAACAACAAACTGCATAACCCAATTAAAATAACGACATGGTACATTTACGCCCTTCGAAAAAAAATAAGAATATGGAGGGTTTATTTTAGCATGGCTTTTTTACTAATGTATTTTCATACAAAAAGGAGCTGCTGATCAGCTCCTGGTAATGAAGTAAAGCACCTTATAGTTTAAGTGCATTTTTTCACAAATAAGAAATACAAGCTGATTTGTTGATTAAGCAATCATTAAATATAGCCACCGTATTTAAACTCACGTTTTCTTTCGTGATAAAAACAAGAGGAGCTAATAAAACTCTTCAAAGGTTTATTTTCTTTCATGAAAAGCTAAGTTTACAGCTAAGGCACCTAAAACAGATGCCATGAACCAGCGTTGAATTTTAACCAAAAAAGGTCTTCTTCCAACCCAAACCGCGACCTGACCAGCAAATAAAACAATTAGTAAATTTACAGCAAAGCTAACAAAAATTTGCACCGTTCCTAATTGAGCAGTTTGAACAAGCAGTGAACCACTATTAGGATCCATAAATTGAGGTAAAAGTGAAACATACAAGACCGCAATTTTTGGATTTAACAAATTTGTCATAAGGCCCATAACATATAGTTTTTTTGGTGACTCTACGGCTAAATGCTGTGGCTCCAGGATTGAACTTGCTCCTGGTTTTATTGCATTCCAAGCTAACCACAACAAGTAGATAACACCTAACCATTTAATGATGTCATACATTACTGGAACTAATTCGAACAAGAAGGATAAACCCAACATTGTAGCGATAATATAAATCAAAAAACCAGTAATTACTCCTAAAAGAGAAATTATCCCGTCCTTTTTACCTTGCGAAATTGTTCTAGATATTAAATAAATCATATTAGGACCAGGTGAACAGACCATCCCTAAAGATACTAGAGCAAAAGCGCCTAATGTTCCTAATTCCATCATTAAATTGCCCCCCTTTTCAATCATCACTATACCCGTTAAATAACGTAAATTTCTTCTAATGTACGGTCTCCTCTAAGGCACTTGATGAGGGAACTTCATCTTTATATTCCATAAAAGTCTTAATCAATAAATCCTGAATTAATGGTGCATCTGAAACTTCTGCAAAATATAATATCCCTCTCTCTTTTGTAATAATTATACATTATAAGTTATTTTATACATTATTATTTTACTATTCTTATTGAACTATCCTGCCCCGATAGTTCCATAAGAACAAGCTGCCTTAAAGACAGCTCCGATCTTCAGCTAACGCACCCGTTAGCTTAACAAGGTATGTATAGATTATTTTTCAACTTTAATGTATGTTCATTCGAATATAGGACGCATAAAGCTTCTCTCATAACTTAAAATACATTTAGTCTCTTCTGCAAATTTATATGCTTCTTGACAATCTGCATCCAATGCCATTTTTACTCGGTACTCTTCATATGCTGCTAAACTTGGGAAAGTGAATAATGCAAAAGCAATATTATTAGCACCCTCGTGTGGAAGGAAATAACCCTGATGTGTACCGCCTAATTTATTAACTAATCGAATCCACATCTTACCGTATTCCTCGAATTCATTTAATTTATATGGGTCAATAACATATTTCAAATAACACGTAACCATTTTAATCCCCCAAAAAAATCTATTTTTTTCCATCATAACATATAATTCGACTAACCTGCCCCGTTAGTACAATTGGTTACTCCATGTACTTCCACCTCTTTATCCTACTAGTAATTCAATCAAACTCCACCCTCTTTCGAGGTGTAGCTTTTAAATAAAGTTTAATCAAAAATATCTCGAAAACCCACATTTGACGATAAATAAAAAGAATCTATTTTGAAAAAAGATTGATCAAAATAGATTCCTATCCAGAATATTCCAGTTTGATTTTTATAAAAAATTTTAATCAATTTCAGTGTATCTAAGGTTTATTCTGCCTTCTCGAATTGAATGTGCCAGCTTTCCATGACTTTCCCGGCCGGGCTAATCTCTGAAACAAGCCTGTGCTTCACCGGCGTGTGTTCGGTCCCGGATGGGTTGATGGACAGAAGCATTAGAATTAGCTATCAGTGCGCCTCCGGGGTCATCCATCCTGCAAGATCGGACGGACCGGCCGGCTTCTTATTGTTGGCGGAGCCGTCGCGTGGACGAAGCATGCCGCCAACGAGACGAAGTCCCTGTTTCCTCGTCATGAATCGTCCAATCTGCGTACCTATATAATTCTGTGTTCCCGGAACGACATACAGCTTCCCGTCCTTCAATGCCCGAAGCGCAACTTCCACGACTCGCTCCGGTGTGTCTTTCTTACCGACGGCGGCTTCTTCCGCGCCTACGACGTTGAAGAAGCCGGTGTCCGTCGCTCCGGGACAAAGCGTGAAAAATTGGACGCCACTGTTGCGGTTCTCCCACCACAAGGCTTGGGTAAACGACAAGACGAAGGCTTTCGTTGCTCCGTATACGGCCATATAGGGAAGGGGCTGAAATCCGGCGGTCGATGCGACATTGATAACGGCCCCGGAGTTTCTACACAACATATCCGGCAAGAACAAGTGCGTCATATCTACAACAGCGGCAACATTGAGCATGACTTCCTCATGCTGGCGCACGCCTGACATTTGTTCAAACAAACCATGCGTGGCAAAGCCTGCGTTGTTGACCAGCATTTCGATCTCTAAATTCAGAAGTTGACATTGCCGATATAACTCGCCTGGCGCGCCCTCTTTGCCAAGATCGGTAGGAATCACCTCGACCTTGACGCCGTGCTTCTTTCTAAGCTCCGATGCCAGGTTCTCCAGCTTGTTTTTCGATCGGGCTACGAGTACAAGGTGGCCACCCTCTTTGGCCAATTGTCGGGCGAATTGCTCTCCGATGCCGGATGAAGCTCCCGTGACAAGCGCCCACTTTCCTTTTATGTTCATTGTGCAACTCTCCTATCTACTTTTTTATAATTAGGAAACAGTGTTACTTAGTCCTTAAAAATAATTCCTGACTCTCATAAGAGTCAAGAATTATGATACGTTCCGGTAACGGTGTTTCCAATTGAAATCATTGTAACTAAGCTTTTTAAGAAAGTCAACATCGTTTTTTGAATCGTTGGTTTTTAGCATCCCTCGCAACATTGACAACGGTCCGACAATTATATTAAAATTCCTGTTAAGAGCTGGAAACATTGTTTCTTATCAAAAATGTATTAATTGAGGGTGATAGCGATGACAGAACAAAATAATTCCTTCGCTGCAAATACGAAAAAGTTGGAAACGTATCAGGAGGCTCGCTTGAAAAATATTGAAAATCTTCGAAAGCTCGTCGTCGATGCTGCGGCAACGATTTTGTACGATGAGGGTCCTGAAGCTGTGACGGTGCGTAAAGTTGCGCAGAAGATGAATTGCTCTACCAAAATCATATACAACCTGTTTGTCAATAAAGATGGACTGGCTCAGCAGCTTTATCTCGACGGCTGCAAGATTCTCGCCAACAAATTCGAGGGAACGCCGCGCGCTGACGATCCGATGCAGCAGCTGTTTAATTTAGGCGAAACCTTCTGGCAATTCGGACAGAGTTACTCCGGTTATTACAAGCTGATGTTCGGAGGAGCCTTCGCGGATTTCAAACCAGACGAGGAGAGCATACACGGCACCGTAACAGCTATGCGGCAGTTATTAACAGTAATTGGTAATGCGCAAGAGCAGGGACTGATTACCGGTCCGTATGACACGGAAACCGTCGTCCGTATCTTCTGGGCGTCGCTCCACGGTGTTATCCATCTTTACATGTGCGGACATTTTGGTGATGTGCAGTCCGCACATGCGGTTTACAAGCAAACGCTGTCTTTGGTTGTCGATTCGTTATTTTCGAGTTGAGTCTTCTAGAGAAGAAAAAAAGCAACTTAGGGTGTCTTTTCTTTATTTTTTAAAACGTCGCAACTTTATTTCAAAACGACACGAGGGTATTTTTTTAATACAAGCAACTTTGATAAATGAATAAATAGAAAGGGCATGTTTTGAAAAAGATTAATCATAACATGCCCTTATACTATTTAATTGGATTATTCTTTTATAAAAAAGATTGAACATTTTTATGTTCCTTAATGAACTATTCTGCCCCGATAGTTCCATAAGAACAAGCTGCCTTAAAGACAGCTCCGAACTTACCTGCCCCTTTAGTTCATTAAGCAAGGTCACCAAATGGCAGCCCCAGAAAACTGCAGTAATAATATACGTGCAAAATAGCACTTAAAATAAGTGCAAATTATCACCTAAAGTAACACAATTCCGTTAAGTTATGATACCAACTTAGTCAAAATAAAAACACCCCATTTCTGGGCTGGACATCTCTTGGTCATATGTTCTTTAGTTCTTTAACGAGTTTCTTCTGTTTTACTCATTCTCCTATTTTAAGGTAACTACCAGAACGGTCGTTTTACCGGCTACAGATTGTCCACTATAGTGATACTCTAAATGTGTCACAATGTCTCCATTGGTAATGATCATCGGTGTAATAGTACTTGATGCTTTTTCCTTTACCAGTTCAAGGCTGTAGGTGACCAATATGTCTCCTGCTTTAACCTGGTCACCTTCTGCCACACAAACGGAAAACCCTTCTCCTTTCATGTTAACCGTGTCCAATCCAATATGAATCAATATTTCCAGCCCTTCTGCCGTTTCCAATGCAATGGCATGCTTCGTCGGGAAGACATTGATGACTTTTGCATCAGCCGGCGCTACTACCTTCCCTTCGATAGGAAAGAAAGCAATACCATCTCCCATCATTTTCTGTGAAAAAACTGGATCCGGTACATCTTCAAGCTTTAAAATTTCTCCTTCAATTGGCGATACTAATTTTATTTCCGAAATTTTTGTTTTTTTTCCAAATAAGTTTTTTAACAAGGTAATACCTCCAATTATTTTTAATACTCTGGCTGAACAGCAAATTTCTTAAGCAATCACTTTTTTGATTTGTTCTTTTAGCTGGTCTGATTTCGGTCCAAAAATTGCCTAGATGTTATTTCCTATCTCCAAAACGCCCGCAGCTCCAAGGCCTTTTAATCGGTCCTTATCAACTTAGCAAGCCAATCGGTCGGTACTTTTCCGTTTAGGGCAGCCGCCATTATTGATCGATTTGCTGCAGTTGATAAATCGCTTCTTTGGCCGGAATGGAAGAGATTGCTCCTTTTCCAGTCGTAGTAAGAGCGCCACTAGCGTTTGCAAAGCTTAGGATTTCTTGGTGATGAAGTTCAAGAACTTCTTCCAGATTTCCTTGCCGAACGTCTTTTTCTAATAACTGATACAGCAAGCCTCCGATAAATGCATCCCCAGCCCCTGTTGTATCCTGTACGCCGACGCGATACCCGGTTGATTCGTATTTTTTACCTCTTACATATAATTCGGCACCTTGAGCTCCTTTTGTATAAATTACTGCTTTAACAGCACCAGTAAATAACGAAGAAACTGCTTTTTCTTTGTCAGTAATCCCGGTAATAAACTCAAGCTCTTCATCAGAAATTTTCACAATATGAACCATTGGAACAAACTCTAAAATCGTTTTCCGGCATTCTTCAGGATCAGTCCAAAGCGGAAGGCGGACATTTGGGTCAAAGCTGATGATTCCGCCTTTTGCTTTTAGAGAAGTAATGGCTTTCACATGCGCATGCTTCATAGGACTTTCCACTAAATCGACTGAACAGAAGTGGAGGAGGTCGCCGTTTGCAAACCAGCTATCGTTAATTTCAGTCTCATGAAGCAGCAAATCTGCAGAAGGATTGCGGTAGAAAGAGAAATCACGTTCACCATTTTCAAGCAAAGATACAAAAGCAAGGCCTGTGTTGGCTTCATTTGTTCTCGTAATTTTATCTATTTTCACGCCGGCTTGCTGCAATTGTTCTAAAAGAAAGTCCCCAAATGAATCCATTCCGAGCTTAGTAATTATCGATGCATTGCCGCCATTTCTGGCAACTGATACAGCAACATTCGCTGGAGCGCCTCCTGGAGCACGCTCGAATTCCATTACATCTTTTAGTGCGATTCCTTTTTGAAGGGGGATAAAATCAATTAATACTTCACCGATTGCATATAAATTTCTCATACCTTACCTCTCGCTTTCATACATAACTCCATTTTTTTGCTTGAAAAGTGGTGCTTCCAGATAATGCAAAGAAACGAATTTCATTTCTGTTTTCACGAGGGAAAATTCGGCTCGTGAATACTTCTTCACCGTCATTGATGAAAATCTCAACAGAAGAGGTATCTACAAATAAATGAAACTTAATTTTTTTGGTATTAACAAAGCATTTTCGGATTGTTCCATAAGCTTCTCCAACGGTCTCACCTGAAGAGGAGCGGTCAAGAATGACTTTTTTCTCTACAGTATCATATTTAATGACCGTTTTTTCATCATCACCGGCCCTGAATTCAATACCAAATTCAACGGCATCGTTGTTTTCAAATTCACATACCATTTCATAGGATACTCCTTTGAATTCTTCATACATGTTCTTGGTGTTCTTCAAAACACCTTTTACTTCAGTTTCCTGCCTGCGTAGAGCTTGAAGTTCCTGCACTGGCCGCTGAATCAGTTTGCCGTTTCGAACAGATAATTCTCTGGGCAGTGTTAAACAATGCGCCCAGCCATTTTTGTCTGTGGGTAGGTCGATTTCAGGCAAGCCCATCCATCCGACAAGGATACGCCTTCCGTCAGGATTAACCATTGTTTGCGGCGCATAAAAATCAAAGCCTCTGTCAAGCTCCTGAAAAGAGCCATGTGATAATGAGTGGGTTATTGTATCTAGCTTGCTGCCAATAACATAACCGGATTGATAAATATTGTGGTAAAGGTCTCCCTTGGGCTCCAAACCTTGTGGAGAAAACATCAGTACACCATAGTTTTGCAGTTCAAAATAATCTGGGCATTCCCACATATATCCAAAAGTTCCAAGGTCAGTTTGTAACTCTCCTTCAAATGTCCAGTTTACTAGATTGGAGGAACGATATAGGACAACACATCCTGTTTTGTCTTTCCGCTGTGCACCGATTACTGCATAAAAGGTATCATTTTCTCTCCAAACTTTCGGGTCGCGGAAATGATTAGTATATCCTTCTGGTACGTCCCGAATGAATGGATGGGTCAATTTTTCAATTTGTCCCGTTTTCTCCATGATGGCGATACATTGATAGGGATGTCTTTGCCAATTCTCATCACGGGTGTTGCCGGTATAAAATAAATATAGTTTTCCTTCATATTCAATAGCACTTCCGGAATAGGCTCCATGGCTGTCATAATAATCATCCGGTGCGATCCCGATGCCGGCATTTTCCCAAGAAACAAGATCTTTTGATTTCGTATGATACCAATACTTCAACCCATGTACAGGACCAAGTGGAAACCATTGGTAGAATAAATGGTACTCGCCATGATAAAAAGAGAAGCCATTAGGGTCATTAAGTAGGCCGGATAAAGGCTGTATATGAAAGGTTTGTCGCCATGTGCATTCATTTACTCTTGTTTGCAAATTTTGCAGCTCTACCTGATTAACATCTTCAACGCGGCGATAACGCTGTTCTTTTGTCCATCCCATGTGATCAGACTCCTTTAAAAAATCAGAGGACTGTTCCTTGTTTCGAACAGCCCTTTTCATATTAATAAATTAGGCTGCTTCTTTTCGAGAAAGGGCAGCAACTTTTTTATCTGTCCGATTTGCTAAACTGAATGTTGCGATAAAGGCAACAGCAAAGGAAATGGCCATACCAATTATATAAAAGATAATTGTATCTGTTTTTATGGAAATAATCCCTGGTAGACCTGCAGCACCAAGTGCAATCGCCTTTACTTTGAAGAAGGTGACGAAAGCAGAGGCCACTCCTGAACCTATAATTGCTCCAATAAATGGATACTTCAGTTTTAAGTTAACACCGAACATTGCAGGTTCTGAAATCCCTAAAAGAGCCGAAATACCCGCTGCAGATGCCGTACCTTTTGTTTTTTTATCTTTCGTAATGAAAGTAACTGCAAGGGTTGCTGCACCTTGAGCAATATTGGACATTGCTGCAATTACGAAAATAAAAGAGCCCCCAGTTTTTGAAATATCAGAAAGTAATTGTGTTTCTACAGCAATAAAGCTATGATGCATACCTGTGATAACGATTGGTGCGTAAAGAAGTCCAAATATAGCTCCTCCGATAAAACCAGTTCCATCATATAAGAAGATGAGACCGTCTGTTAATAAGTTCCCTGTAGCACGAGTAATCGGTCCTACTACTGTGAACGTTAAGATACCAGTAATAAAAATTGTCAATAATGGTGTTAGAATATTGTCTAGTGCGGAAGGAATGACTTTTCGCAAATACGTTTCTATTTTTGCTAAAATAAAGGAAGCAACAAGTACTGGCAACACAGTGCCTTGATATCCGATTTTTTCAATTTCAAATCCGAAAATATTCCAGACCTGAATTTCACCGCTTACTAAGGCTCCTCCGTATCCCCAACCATTCAATAAGTCAGGGTGAACCATTAGCATTCCAAGTGTAGCACCCAAATAAGGATTTCCGCCAAACCGCTGTGTGGCAGAGAAACCGATTAAGATTGGAAGGAATACAAATGCTGCGTTGGCAAATGTATTAATTAGAGCTGCTAAATCTGCGAATCCCGGGTTAGCTTCGACAATGGATTGCCCTGCGATAAATAAGTCAGGTGCTGTGAGCAAGTTGTTAATCCCCATCAATAGACCGCCGGCAACAATTGCAGGAATAATAGGAACAAAAATATCAGAAAGCATTTTTACAAAGCGCTGAAGCGGATTCATTTTCTTCGAACCAGCATCTTTTACATCTTTCGTCGACATTTCAGTAAGTCCAGTTAGCTTTGAAAACTCTTTGTATACTTCATTAACAGTTCCCGCACCGATAATAATCTGGTATTGTCCTCCAGTTGAATATGTTCCCTTTACTGCATCCATCTCATCTAGTTTTGCTTGATCGACTTTATCTTCATCATGTAAAGCTAAGCGGAGCCGAGTCGCACAGTGTGCTGCAGCTGCCACATTTTCTTTCCCGCCGATTGCCTCCAATATTTCCTGAGATACTTCTTTATAATTCATAATGATCCTCCTTTTAAACGTTTATAAACGCCGACTTGGAACCGGTTCCGTTTGAATTCAAAAAAAACATATGAATATATTAAGCAACGGAACCGGTTCCAGTATAAACCAAAAAAATATAATATCAACAAGTTGATTCACAGAAACCGGTTACATTTTAGAAGGGAAATATTTGGTAACCAATTTCATTTTGATTATAATCGGTGTGGTAAACGATTGTCAACGCTTTCTCTTTCAATAATTTTATATTTTGATAGAGATAATTTTGGTAATTCTTCCCCGTTAACAAGCTTTACGATACTTTTAGCTGCCATTTGTCCTGCTTCTTTGTAGTAAAATTTCGCTGTAGTTATGCCTGGGTGTATCATCTCTGTTACTTCATAACCTCCAAATCCAGTGATCGACAAGTCTTCTGGGATTTTTAAACCTCTTAAATAAGCTGCTTTCAAAGCACCAATCGCTATATTATCAGTTGCACATACGATAATAGAGGGAGTGAATTCCTCAATAATAGAGGGGACATTGATTAATGCATCTGTTATGCTGAAGCTTGTTTCATAATACCTTACTTCACAGTCTGGTTTTTCATCTATCGCCCGCTGAAATCCTTTTTTTCGCATGACTCCTACAGCAATATCTTTTCCTGTTACGCCCAAAAAAGCAATCTTACGGTGACCTTTTTCCAGCACGTGTTTTCCGAGATCATATGCTGCTTCATAATCATTGTGTATGATGCTGTGAATTGTTTCATGCTGCTGACCAACCAGTAAAACGGGCAAGTGCAGCTCTTTGAAGGCCTCTAAATGGGCGTCTGTAACTTGGGATGGAAGCAAAATCATTCCCGCAACCTTTTGCTTAGCCAGTGTGTAAATATTTTCAATTTCCCGATCTAAATCCTGACCGGTATTTGAGATCAGCATTTGATAATTTAGTTCTCTTAATTGTTCATCAATGCCAATTAACGTATGAGAAGAAGCATACGAATCAAGTCTCGGTACAATGGTACCGATTATATTAGTTTTCTTTGCTTTTAAACTTTGAGCGAAGGCATTAGGAGCATAGCTGGTTTCATTTATCACTCGTTCGATTTTATTTTTCGTTGCCTCACTAACAGAACCATTATTTAGATAACGTGAAACTGTACTCTTAGCAACTCCGGCAAGCTTCGCGATATCAGTAATTGTAACCAAAGCATTCATCTCCGTCTTTATATGGATTTATTTATTATACACCAATATGTTTAGTAAATTAAGAGGTGAATATAGTTGATTATTTAAACAGGAAATTTTACAACGTTATCATTGCAAATTTAAATGTAAACACATTCACGTCCAAGTAGGAGGTGAAAAATATGGAAATTAGTAAAGAGGTTACATTTATACAATGATAAATAGAACTAACCATTATGAGAAAAAAATCCTTTCTTTTCTATTTAGCTCTCTTCCTAAATGGGTATAGCACTCCATCAAACCCAATTACGAAACATTTCGTATACTTCCTGATTAGTTTTAACATTACCAAGAAATACACCCATAAGTATAATAGTATTCTTTATCACTAAATAACGCTTGAAACTCCTTATCATCTGCGAAATCATTAAAAAACAAGTCCATTGAACTGTCTTTTCTTACCCAAGCAATTGCTTCTATATATGGAGTGAACTCATATTTCCAATTATCTACATGAAGGTGATTACCAGTATAGTTTTCATCATTAAAATAATCTTGATTATTCATTGACTTACCCCCGAAAACTCAATTATTAGCAGAA
>NZ_JBHZPE010000031.1:4093-57731 GCF_042787985.1 Peribacillus sp. YIM B13481 | reverse complement strand
AATATATTTTCAAGGGTTATGAAATCCTGCGAATAAGTGAGCATTCGAGAGCTATAGCTATCATACTGAGGGAGTTGATTAAGGGTATTTTTTTATTTTAATTTGAATGTATGATTTTGCAAATTATCGCACAAACAAAAGGCCACCAATTTGGTGGCTTTCTTCAGCACTAACATCACATTAGTTAATAAAAATCGTTCATTTGTATTACTTTGGCACCTTTTGGTGGTTTGACTTCAAAGAAATTGGCATTAACTTCTACATTAACCTTAAAATCAATTACTTTCGAATCCTCAACTCGCTGATCACCATTTACATTAATTTCTCTTAAGATAAACTTGGTTTCTTGATCAAACCAGAGTTCTGTGTTCCCTTCAATTAGGTATTTATCAACTGTTCTACCTAAAAACGAATCAAATCCAAGTTTTTGCACCTTTGATTTATCCATTTCTTTAAAAAGTTCCTCTTCAAATGATTGCGATGAACGTTTATTTTTCCAAATGGTAAATGTGTTTTTCACTTTATCATATTGCCCTACTAATTTACCATCTGAAACGGTGTAGTCTCCGTTTTCGAATTTTTTAAATTCCTTTTCTCCTGATAAATAAGTTGTAAGTTTTCTCCCATCAGAGGATATTTCAACACCCATAAATGCTAAGGTTGGAGGCATTTTATTAAGATTATCTTGTATATCAGAAAAGTTATCCGAAATAACCAAATTTATAGCTTTTTCAATTGTTTGGCTTATTGCTGCCTTTACGGTAGGAATATTCCACATTCCTACACTCAGAACTGTCATTATCAACAATGAAGCAACAGCATAATTCCACTTAAATACATTTTTTAATTGCTTTTTACCCTTTTGATTTAATACTGATTTTATATTCACATTTTCAGTGAACTTATACTGATTAGCAGCTCTTTGTAAGGTTTCTTTCAATTTTCTTTCCATAAATAATCCCCCTTTAACCATAATAATGAGTTATTTGAGAGAATAACTTTTTTTAGTTTTTTCCTAGCATTATAAAGCCTTGACTTTACTGTGCCTTCACGGATATTTAGTGTTAATGCAATTTCTGAAATAGTGAGTTCTTGAAAATAATGCAACACAATTACAGCCTGATATTTTCCCTTTAAGGTTTTGACCATATCAATTAGAAACTGGTCCTCTTCTTTTAATTCGTATTCTTTTTCGGGATTATCATTGTTTTCGTGTTTATCCTGTAATTGAATAGTGAATCGTTGTTTTCTCTTTAATTTTAGTGAACAATTAATAACAATACGATTAAACCAGGTTTTAAATGATGCTCTTTTATTATCAAACCTTTTTATTGATGAGTGAGCTTGAATAAGAGCTTCCTGAACTGCATCTTCTGCTAGAGCATAATCGTACAATAACAAATAAGCAGTTTGTTGAGCTTGTCTCATATATGGTTTCATCAAGAAGTTGAAAGAATTATCATCTCCTTGTATTGCTTTATGAATTAACGACATTTCATTCACCTTTAATGTCCCCCCTCTCACCTACTTATTACCATTGAAGAGTTATAAGGTTCATTTTTTAAACAATCATTTATCAAAAATTTGGATACCTTATTTATATGTCTAATTTGTCCAATGATCATACATTCAAAAGACACCAAAATTAGTAGCCTTCCTACACTAACCTGCCCCGATAGTTGCATAACAAAAAGCTGCCTTAAAGACAGCTCCGATCTTCAGCTAACGCACCCGTTAGTTCAACAAGAAAAGGATTCAACTAGGTTAGTTTAACCTGTTACCACAGTTACTTTTGGTTCTTCACAAGAAATAACATCAATCGTGTGATTTAAGCAGGGAAACTGATAATGTATGTAATTTTCATAGGGACATACATCTTCTCGTTCATTCGTGGCTATTTTTATAAAATCCAAATACCTTGACTTGGTATATATTCCGAAATAGCTCTCCCTTTGATATTTCAGAATTATCTATAGAATATGAAAAACATTCATCGATAACAGAATATGAAATATATGATTCAAATTATAATTGGACCATAGGTAAATCGATGTTGAACTTGCTTCTATTAATAAGCAATCGTAATGAATTTTCTTTGGGTGCTATTATTTTTTCCAAATAGATATATCCTTTCTCTTGCATCAATTCATTAAAATCCACTTCATTATCACTCATTTCTTAATTTGACTATTTAAATTATACTTCATTTCTCAGTCGTCTTATTGAACTATCCTGCCCCGATAGTTCCATAAAGAAAAGCTGCCTTAAAGACAGCTCCGATCTTCAGCTAAAGCAAACGTTTGTTTAAGTGTATTATTTCACAAACCTTCAGTTGTTTTAGCTTAATGCCTTTTATATCTTCAATTTATTTTGTTACATTGGGATAACCCCATGCAGGAAAAAGAAAGGACGAGTGCATCAAGCAATCGCCTTCCATTCTGCAAGCTGTTTCGTTTGTTAGACCGAAATGATACCGCCTGTTGGGACTGGGACTGATGGACCGGTTACTTCAATGTCTGCATCAACAAACAACGCATGAGGGAAAGTTGCCCCTGCATCGTCAAAAGCCAAATCCGGCCCAGAACCAAATATTCTTCCAGCAATTACTTCTACGCTAAGTTTGTTTTTCTTTTCGTTGCGGTCAATATCGCCCCAAAATGAAAAACGCCATGTTCCGAAAGCCGGGGGAGAAGCGGGACCGGTGACTACGATGAGGAGGGTATGGTGAGGGAGAACTGTTACTGTCCAGTTACCATTTGGTGGAGACGAAATTTCCGGGTTTTGAACGCCAGGAGCTACCCCAGGAGAGGAAAATTCCACTAGGAAATTCGCAGTAAGCGGTTTTGAACTCGGATTTTTGAAATAGATGTTGATCATATCATTGCTATCTGGCGCTTGGTTATCAACGGGCACATGAAATACACCAGTTGTAATTGCCTCTACCATTTTACCACTCTCTACTGATGAACTTTCTTCTAAGAAATTTTCTTCAAAGTTGTTATTCAAATAAATTCTTCCTTTCAATCAATAAAAATTTTTTTCCTAAATTTAATATATTCGTGATACAGCTTTTTTGTATGGATCAATTCGCTGATAAAAAAACACAAGTTTCGAAAATAAGAGAATTAGATTAAATGTCTTCTTATACTCAATACAAAGAATTATTTAGCTTTACCTAGTACACGCCAAATGGTCAGCTACCTCTTCCTGCTACTTTCATAGTGAGGTGGGTTTGTGATGTCGCTCTTAACTACAATGAAATTGGCATTACCAAACAACATAATCCTCTCTGATAATTGGAGTGTCTGATAGTTTATCCTTCTTCCACTAACCTGCCCCGATAGTTGCATAACAAAAAGCTGCCTTAAAGACAGCTTTGATTTTCAGCTAACGCACCCGTTAGCCATTCATGAAGCGCAAAAATCAGCGCTTCACCACAGAGAATGAAAATTGGTCTCTATGTCGATAATGTTTTAATGGCTGGCGAAGAAGGTCTTTGAACTATGGTGCCTTTGAGCCCATCCGTTAGTCTGACTCCGATGACCACGGTGTACCACCGACTGTCGCGCCCTTTATGGGTAGCACTCATGGGAGATTAATCCTTTTTTGGTCGTCGCGCTAGCCTCTACTTAATTTGCTATAATTGGAGGTTTTTGTTTAACGATTTACCAAACTCAATCAGATCACTCATAAGGCTCAGCCTTTTTTTAAAAAGCGTTTTTACTGGGTCTATTTTATTGTGGTTTTTTCTAGATTTTGTGCTTTTTTAATTTTCATGGGAGTTTAAGTACAAACCTTCACAATCCAACCTGCCCCGTTAGCCATACATGAAGCGCAAAAATCAGCGCTTCACCACAGAGAATGAAAATTGGTCTCTATGTCGATAATGTTTTAATGGCTGGCGAAGAAGGTCGTTGAACTATGGTGCCTTTGAGCCCATCCGTTAGTCTGACTCCGACAACCACGGTGTACCACCGACTGTCGCGCCCTTTATGGGTAGCACTCATGGGAGATTAATCCTTTTTTGGTCGTCGCGCTAGCCTCTACTTAATTTGCTATAATTGGAGGTTTTTGTTTAACGATTTACCAAACTCAATCAGATCACTCATAAGGCTCAGCCTTTTTTTAAAAAGCGTTTTTACTGGGTCTATTTTGTTGTGGTTTTTTCTGGATTCTGAGCTTTTTTAATTTTCATGGGAGTTCCATAAGACTTATTGTAGAGGTAACATATACTGTGAATAAAATAGACGGTTTCACCGTCTAATAGATTGCACTAGTTTTCTTAGTAAAAACAAAACTAATATTGCGAAAAGAGAAGATAGAATTAATCCTGGAATATTTATAGTAGTTAACAAATTCACACCGCCCACCTTTTCACCGTGCAGTTTGTGTCATTATGATTTAAGGTGAGAACTTATATTTTACGTTTAGACAGAATAACATGTCCTAACATAGCTAGAATGATACCTATTACAATATTTTGTATAGACAAGCTAGTTATTTTTGAAGATACTTTCATATCAAAGGAGAAAGACATGACATTATATAATGGGAATAGATTACTTCCCATTGTCCAATACTTCATTGTTATATACCCTACTATCAAAAGTAAGGGAAAAATAATATTTCTAGACAACACCATAAGAGTGAAACCTAAGTAACTATATAATATAGTTTGAGGTATATATATAATGGATATATCCATTATAGAAATATCTGGATGCTTTAATGTAATAGTAACGAGAAGTATAAAGAACCCTATTAGAAAGAAAATAAAAAAGCTTGTTACTCTTATGATTCCGTGAAAGAACGATGAAAGTGGATAGCTAAAGAGCACCTCAGATGCTCGATCTTCATAATAATCGAAGAATAAATACATAGACCACCATGCTGCAAAGGGACAAATAACAAATTCAATTATATTTGACGTGTGTCTAATCACATCTACACTTGAAGAGAAGTTAACGTAGATAATCCCCAATAAGATAACAAATAAAGGTGCATAAAAAGATACACCCATAGATTTAATTTCAAACTGCAAATCTAACTTTTTAGCAGAGTTCACTGTTATTCCCCTCTCCTAGTGAGATACAAGTAAGCATCTTCAATAGTAGGGGAAACTTCCGTTTGTTCCTCCTGTTCTTCTATAAAGTAGCGTACAAGGCACTTATCCTCTTGTTGCTTAAAAGAAATTACTTGATTCTGAATAGAATCTGCCTCTTCCATAGTTAGAAGCTCTTCCTTAATTTTCCCTTTAACTATTGCCTTTAAGTCTTCTTTTTTTCCTGTAAAGATGATTTCTCCCTGTTTTAAGATTCCGATATAGTCACATGTCATTTCTACATCTTCAACTATATGAGTAGAGATTAATATAGTTCGATTTCTCCCTAATTTTCTTAATAAATTTCGAAAACGTACACGTTCTTCGATGTCTAGTCCTACAGTAGGCTCATCAACAATTAATAAGCGAGGGTTTCCGAGTAAAGCTTGAGTAATTCCGACACGTCTAAGCATTCCTCCGGAGAGTTGCTTAATTTTCTTTTTCTTATGCTCTTGTAGATTCACTTCTTGAAGGAGTAAATCAATCTCTTTTTTTGCTTTTGATTTTTCGATCCCCTTTAGGACAGCTAAGTGGAGTAAACACTCCACTACTGTTACATTTTTATATAAAGAGAAATGTTGAGGTAAATAACCGATATAAGAACGAACTACATTTTGATCATTCCACGAAAGATCGTCATTCATTTTAATTTCTCCACTATCAGCTGGCACTAAAGTTGTTAAAATTCTCATCAATGTAGTTTTGCCGGCACCATTTGGTCCTAGTAGTCCGAAAGAACCTTGGATATCAAATGTTAGGTTTTTTAAAATTTGTTTATTTTGATAAGATTTATTGACCTCTTTTAAGCAAATGCATTCCATAATGTTCTCCTCATTTTGAATTTTCTTCTTTTAGAATGTCATATAATTTATTCCATTTTTGGGAAGTTGGATGTTGAATTAAAGAATACCATTCTTTATATACTGAGCTTTCAGGATTCAATGAATCCTTGTTTTTTAGCCATACGTTGACTTGTTCTTTTACTTTTTGTTTAGCTTGATTTTCTCCTATTGCATATCTAATGAGATAATCTAAAGAAGAAGACTCTACGCCCTCATTAGGAAGTTGAAGGGTATTATTTAGAGCTCTCCCAAATACATTTGAGAATAAAATATTAAATTCAAAATCTTCTTTATAAGATGATACTTTAGTTTTCGCAAATACTAACTGAGGAGTAAAGTCTCCTAGACGATCAACTGTAAAGAATGGAGTAGAAGGATAATCTATATGATTGAATCCCCAAATTAAATATTCATTATTCCACCATGTTCCTTCTCCTGGCAAACCATCACTTATGTTTTGATTTGGAACAAAATAAATGGTACGAGGAACAGTGAGTTGATCATCCTTTAATGTAGTTTTCATCACCTTTGTAACATCGTTTAAATAGTTGTAAATGCTATCTGTATGCTCAAATTGTGATTCCCAAGTATTAGGGAAGACATATGTCACATTATTATCAATCTTAGATGATAATTGCCCAGATAATAAAGAGATACCATCGATGGAAGTTCCTTCCCAAGTTCCTTCTCCTGTTTTTGTTAAATTTGTATATAATTCATTTGCACCTTTTACCTTAAGATGATACTCTTTCTTGTCATTAGGTTGATGAGGTACTCGGTGTATGAAATGGTATTTCGTTACAATATCAAAAGCTGGAAGGGAATTTTCGCTTGGTAACCAAGGCATATAATTTGGTAGATAAACAGCTTGAGAATTTCCAAAATAGAGATTAGATTGTAATCCTTCATAGTTAAATTCTAGTCTTCTATTGTCATTGGGTTTCCAAATATTGTCTTCAAAATATAAAGTGACCGAGTCATTTTTTTGTTTAAATTTAATCTCTTTCCCATCCATCTTTACTTGATGAATATGTAACTCATGGAATAAGCCAAGTTTAATTTGATTAAATTCTTTGGTAGCTGTGCTAATTGCTTGTATTTTAACTGAAACATTGAGATTAGCTTTAGTACTTAACTCAATATCGTATTTTTTTAAACTAATAGGATTCCCAAATGAATCATTTACTGATATCTTATGTTCTCTATAATATCGATTTGTTGCATCGTCATCATCGGAAAGAACCTGAAGGGGTTGTAGTACATACGCAACGGAACCTACTAAGATAACTACCATAGGTATTATAGAATATTTCAATTGTGATTTAGATATTATCATTCTATTCTTCCATGTTAATAAGAATAGAACGGTTAACAATGAAATGATTAACAGCTTCTTATCCCAATGAATAGGATCTAATGAGAAACCGTATAAACTGTTATATCCTCTGGTTATGTTAGGTTCTCCTAAGTTTAGAATTTTATCAATTCTAAATTTGGAAGGGACCTCTCCTTCTGTATTAAACACAACGTAATTCAAAGGCATCGTGAAAACGTAGATAGTAAGTGCTATTAAATAAACGAACTTTCCTCTTATCCAAAGAGATAATAAATTTCCTAACAAGAACATTATGAAAGAGGACAATCCCCAATATAACCAAATATATTTTAACACCGATAAGAAATACGTTTTATTGTTAAAATCTTTTGTGAAAAATAAGTACAGATAAACAACAAAGAACAATACCGTAATTAACACTACTGAACTAAGAATGAGTAACCATTTTGCAAGTGTCTTATATAAGACTGCATTCTTTATAATGCTAAAAGTTTCATGAATTTCTTCTTTTTCATCAATTTTAGCTAAATATATGCCAATGAATAAATAGCAAACCATGAGAGCTAAAACTACAGGATTAGCAAATACTACTGACTGAGGATCATTTAATGAGCTATAAACGAAAAATAAAAATGATCCGTAAATAAGAATACCTAAGAATAATATAGGAACAACCCATGTACGGGCTAATATTCTAAGATAAAATGTATAACAATTTATTAGTTTCAATGTCTTTCACCCTTTCAAACTGGTTAAATAAAGAGACGTTAATCATCGAACTTTCTATTGCTAAGTGTTGTCCTAGTTGATGTGTATATAATTACAACATAACTATCCTTCCCCGTTAGTGCCATAAGAAAAAGGTTGCCTCAGCAACCTTCCTTATTGAAGTAAAGATCCATTAGTTGAAGAGCAAAGTAGTATTATACAAAGTATATTAATCCAGAAATCCCCAAACAGATTACAGCTATGAGACCTGAGAATAATGCTATTTTCGTTCTAAAGCTTCGATTTTTTGTTGTTTCTGAATGAAAATTTGCTCTTTGTTGTTGTCCACCTGTCCATGCTCCGATAAAAACACCTGAAATAACAATACTTACTATCCCAACAATAAGAAAAAACTGAAACATTAATAACTCCCCCTTGTTAGGCTCTCATGTGCTTTAGTTACATATTATACCATGGAATTCATTGGGTTTCTTATAGAACTATCCTGCCCCGATAGTTCAATAAGACTTATTGTAGAGGTAACATATACTGTGACATAAAAAAAAAGACGGTTTTACCGTCTAATAGATTGAACTAGTTTTTTTAGTAAAAATAAAACTAATATAGCGAAAAGAGAAGTTAGAATTAATCCTGGAATATTGGACGAATCTTTTTATGGATTCGTCAACAGTTTTTCTTCATTTGACCCAAGCTTGATCGTGTATTCAGTCGGTATCCATAAGCCTGTATTCTCATTTCTTCCTTGGAGAACATATTTCGGGTTGTTTTTGCCCATCCGTTCTGCAGCTGTTTTCGCAAGCTTGCCGATATCACCTGTTTTGAGGCGGTTGATAATTAAACCGAGTTTCAAACTCTTTATTGTCAGCATTTCATAATCTGTGCTGCTGTCTCCCGCTACGAATATCGGACCGTATCCGCCCCGCGTTTTGGAGATGGCGTGTTCGATCACTTCCACCTTACCTTCTCGAGCAGTGATCGGCCAATTGTCTTCATATTCTGCTTGAGTAATTCCTTCCTTCTTTTTTAATCTCATCCCAAAGACATTTTCCTTTGGAACGTTGTAGCCGTATTTTGGATTTGACGAAAATACCTCCACCACCTCTTCCATCGAAGCCGAAATAACAAAAACGTCAATCCCATTCTCCATAAAAGTATGCATTAAGTTTGCGATTTCCGAGGCCAGACGCAGTCCTGTTTTATAGGTAACTTGAACAGTACCGGCTTTTCCTAACATTGACCCAGGACTGATAAGCGTCACCGATGCCATTTCCGCCCCTAAATTATAATCGTTTGAAGCCTCTGCAAGCTGCTGTACTTCTTCGGTCGACATGTTGGCAAATAAATAAAGCACCCATGGATATCCGATTTCAACACCGTATGTTTCCCCAATGGCTTCATACAGAAAGTACATTTTCGCTTTAAAATCTTTAAACTGATCAGTTGAATGAAGCGTTTCTAACCTCTCTTTTCCATTCATCCCATTATAGTTGGAATAAAGAAAGTCGTAATCGCGCTTCAGATCCTCGGAGATTTCCTTAAGAGTTACCGCATTTCCTTGAAGGTTTTTAAACTCTTGTGAAAAGGGTCCATTCGGCACATTCTTTTTGATCACTTCATAAAACTCTTCCGGTTGCATGTTATATGCCAAGTGATCAATTTGATAAAGAAAGAGGGCCTCCTCCGTATCATTCATGATGCTCGTATGATCCCAATCAAAAACAACATAAGGTTTTCGATTTGGATCGTATCCTGTACTTCCAGCACAATGCTTATCAATTAGGTTTTGAACAGACTTATAGGTGTCAGGAGCCCATTTCCCTTTATCCAGCACTTGAATACAATGGCCCTCCCTATTTTGCGGAGTTGAAACTGCTTTTCCGCTTGCAGCCGCTCCTAAGGAAGCATACAAAAACAAGCAAATAACGATCATGCCAAATAAAGCTTTTAATTTAGTTCTCTTATTCATATTATCCCTCCCTAAAAAATGCAAAAGACGCCTGCCCAATAGCTCGTTATTAGCTATTGAAACAGGCGCCATTGCCGATTGATTCTTTTATGCATAAATATTATCACGAATTTTCAAAATAATCAATTATTTATTCATGGTTCTTTTCTTAACAATTGTAACTTTATAAAAAAGGATTTCTGTAATACTTATTCAATTAAGCGCCTGTTTTGCTCAAAAATCACAAAAGAGCTACATTAATACGGCTAATTTTAACATCTTACATGTTTGCGTTTAAAACCAAGCCTTCCTTTATCAACTGCTTTTTGAATACTTTCGTAAGCATTTAGAATACTGCTTTTTTTCTTGTCCCGTTTGACTTCTAATATTCCTATTGCCTTTGCGGTCTCGACTGCCTTTTCATGGAGTGGCACATATGAAATCGCCACGGTGTATAGAAAATTATTCATAGCGGATTTCGTTCGTTCTGGCGAATCGTGAATCGTATTTTTCACAATGTCAAGCATATTGGAAATCTTGCTTTCTGAAAATTCAACGTCTAGTCGATTCCCTAAAAGCCAGCAGTAGCAACTCCAGCCCGCTGACATTCTCAGCTCTTCACCGCTTGCGATCCATTTATCTGCAACTTCTTGTGCAATATCTGACTCTGATAAAGTTACAGCCACTACAAAATCGGACAGCATATAAAAATACGCAGCATCCATCCAACGATCATAATCCGACTCAGTCATGGCTTTTGGGTCTGCAATAATGCCTGCAAAGTACATTGCATCGTAGTTCCCCGTGGAATAAAGCTCTTCAGCTAAACTTTGACTTATTTTTATTTTCTTTGCAATTGGTTTCATAGCTCCTGTAGCCACGCCAAAAAGCGGCTCATGCGCACCATTGGATATGTATATTTTTTTAGTTCGTTCCTTGCCAAGGGCTTCAAGCTCCTGCATAACCATTTCTAAATTCATCGTTTAGCACTTCCTTCTTTTTGGAGTTTTTCACCTAATATTTTACCCATCAAATATATGACCATTATCCTATAACAAACTACCATTTGTCAGCAGAACTACCGTCTAAGCATATCAGTGTTACGCAGGAATCCACTAAATGCATGTTGGCACTTTGTTCTCGAACAGATGGTAAGAAACAACGCCTTCTGTTACAGCCAAGGCTCATCCTTTTTATAAAAAGCGTTTTACCAGGTCTATTGTTGTGGTTTTTTCTAGATTTTTTGTTTTTTTAATTTTCAGGGAGTTCATTAAGAATAAGGCGATACTTCAATAAAGAATTAGGGTATATCCTGTTATGTATTACTATTAGTTCATTTATTTAATTTCATTTTAGACTTTAAATTTAAGATAAACTCGTACCCGAAAGCTACTAACAATCCAGTCCAAAAAATTACAACGGAAGTAAAAGGCTCAGTTCCATATATTAGAAAGTAAATATAATTTATAAATAATAGCAACATATAGGTGTAAAAACCAAGTATTGCCCCTTTTCTCCAATTAATTGACTCTTTTTTAGACATACTTCTGAAGAATTTCATTTTAAACCTCCACAATATACATTTACCCTTGCAGTTCCATTAATGCTCTTTAGTCACCCTACTGCGAATCTTTTTGTCATTTTCGAGTATTTGAAGTAAAGTTTGCCCATTTGCAGGAAGAAAGGCACATAAATATACGTTCAATTGAATTGGACGATATTTGGCTGTCTGTATTATGACAATTCCCCCATGCTCTGACCCACTAAAATAACCTGTTCAGATTCACAGCCAAAATGCTCATAGACGGTCAGTAAAGTCTTCCAACGTAACTTTGGAAGATGCGGTTTTATCCTTTTCATGTCCGGGTAACTCCAAGGTTAATACCTGATGTCAAGCGCCACAAAGGGACAACCCTCTCCCAGCTACACTCTCCATGTCATGCTCCATGAACTAACAAATATGTACTCATATAGTCACTCCTTTTTATCTTACGCTTCATTAAAAAATCCAATTAAAGTCCACCGTCTAAACCATCAATCTTTATCCCTCTACTCCAATCACGAGTGACTTTTAATTCATGATCTATGGTGGTTATCGTGACCTCTCCTTCTTTCTCATAAATTTTAGATGAATTCTCGTCATAAACTTTAAATTCCGTTGTGTATGTGTAATCTATTGTGCCGTCTTCATTTTTCCTTTGTTCTTCAAGCTTCACATCTTGCACTACAATGCTTTTATTAATTTCTTTGGCTACCAATGAAGGGATTGAATAATAACGGTTAAGAATTTGGGCATTATATTCATCTTCTGATAAATATTCTTTAACATTGTCTGCAATTTCAGCAAAGGTCGGCGGATTGGCTGGATCTTTGATGGTATATCGTGCAGTATAATAGCCTTTAAATAACTTTTCAGCCTCTTCCACTTTGACCACATTTTCCTCTTTAACAGGTTTCCGCTCTGATGCCTCACCGTTTTCTTTGACTACTTCCTTGTTACATGCACTTGCCCCTATAATCAGCACAAATAAAAACAATGAGCCAAGAATTTTTTTTATATTAGCCACCCCATTTTTATACATTTCAACTATTACCAAAATGAATTTTATTAATGGTATGAGAAGCTTTTAGTTGTTCAAAATAAGATGAGGGCAGATTACTTATCATACAAAATCAACAAAAAACAAAAAATATATTGAAATATCAATTTTATTTAGTTATAATACGATACGTTCTTAAATATTAGTTTGTATATAATTTTTAGAAAATTTAATAATTTTCCAAAATAGTAAATTTTGGTTTTTTGTGGAGGGTTTATTTTGTCTAATAAAGTACCATTTTCATTTATAGTAGTGATTGGGTTAATGTTATTTGCCCTATTCTTCGGGGCAGGAAATCTAATTTTCCCGCCAATGCTTGGTCAGTCAGCTGGAACGAATATCTGGTCAGCTAATGCAGGCTTTCTCGTAACCGGAGTAGGATTACCGTTACTTGGTGTAATGGCACTGGGTTTTTCGGGAAAAGATGATCTGCAATCATTAGCAAGCCGCGTCCATCCCGTGTTTGGTATTGTATTCACAACCGTTCTTTATTTAGCCATTGGTCCATTATTTGCAATGCCAAGAACAGGAAACGTATCTTTTGAGATCGGTGTCAAACCATTTTTGCCGGAAGGTTTCGGGCCGCTGCCTTTACTTATTTTCACCATCATCTTTTTTACGATTTCGTGCCTTCTTTCGCTCAATCCTGCGAAATTTGTCGAAATTGTGGGGAAAATTTTAACACCCATCAAGTTAACGTTCATTGGAATCCTGGTGATAGTCGCTTTTGTTCATCCAATTGGTGATTTTCAAGCACCTGCCAAAGGCTATACGATTCAACCATTTTTCAACGGGTTCAAAGAAGGCTATTTAACAATGGACACTCTTGCATCTTTTGTTTTTGGAATCATCATCATTAATGCCATAAAAGAAAAAGGTGCTAAAACAAAAAAACAAATAATGATCGTTTGTGGAAAAGCGACCGCAATTGCTGCCGTTATCCTTGCTACCTTTTATACAGCTCTCTCTTACATGGGTGCTTCAAGTGTCGAGAAATTTGGACACTTGGATAATGGAGGCAATGTCTTAGCAAAAGTCTCGGATTACTATTTTGGAGCATATGGTGGGCTATTATTGGGATTGATGATCACAGTAGCTTGTATAACGACGAGCGTTGGACTCATTACATCGTGCTCGACGTACTTCCATAAATTATTTCCAAAGCTGCCTTACAAAACAATTGCAATAAGCTTATCCATATTTAGTGCAATAATTGCCAATATTGGACTAACCGAGTTAATTGCAATTTCCGTACCTGTAATGACAGCCATTTATCCATTGGCCATTGTATTGATTTTCTTAACATTTTTCCATTCCATATTTAAAGGAAGGCCTGAAGTTTATCAAGGCAGCTTATTTTTAACATTCATCATCAGTTTAATGGATGGATTAAATGGAGCAGGGATTCACATTTCGTCCATCAATGATTTCTTCACTAAAATCCTTCCAATGTACGATACAGGGCTAGGGTGGGTCATCCCTGCAATAGTCGGAGGAATAATTGGGTATGCCTTCAGCATCTTACGTCCGGGTCATAATCATCAAATTGATTAAATGATATAAAATCGGTCCAGGAATCATTCCTGGACTTTTTTTTCTGTCGAATTACTTTCCTGTAGGCCGATTTATTTTCTTGTAAGTCGAATTATTTTCCTGTAGGTCGAATTGTCCTCATCGACATATGTAATTTGACCGTTTTGTTATCAATTTGACGGACACCTATAATCTCATATTGATTGGAAAAAAAAAACTGCGATAAAGGCAGCTCCGGCTATAGCTGGATAGCAGGATTTAAAATCCCATTTCTTGTATCTTCTTATTCGTTCGTAATTTCTTCAGCAATTGAAAAATTTGCCCCCTATGATGTGATTCATGTTCAATCAAATGGTAAACGACCCACTCAGGCGTGACGTCATATTGGTCAAGCACCCTCGGTTTACGCCAATCCGTTAGATTCATTGAACGGAAGTTTGAAAGAAAAACTTGACGTACTTTATTAAGGCGGTAGAAATGTTCTTCTAATGTTTGTCCTTCAATATGTGTTAGGGAGCCATCATCAGTACGGCATTCCAATGGAAACAAAGCACGGATTTCCGAATCCCATTCCGTAACAAGTACCTCCTCGTATAACCAATCTGCCTCGACCAATGCTATGTGATATAACATCGAGCCAATCGTTTGCCTTTCATCCATTTTCGAATCGAGTGAATTTTGGCTGATTCCAGTTAATTCCGTTATAAGCGTACGGCGAACATCTTCTAAACACCATAGCCACCGCCCAATTTCTTCTTCATATTCCGGTAATGCAGATACAATTAACGCTCTTCTCTCCAACAGAATCATCCTCCTCTTTTAAAAATACATTCTATTTAAAATGTTTGCTTCCTTCTTTACATTGAAATTCCCTGTTAATAATGAAAAAAGAGCAACCTTCAGATTGCTCTTTCGTTTGTATCTGATTTTTTCGTTTTATGTTATCTGTGACAAGTAAATCGATATTAACTCCCCAAAAAAAGATTGGATCTCATCTCCTCTGATATACGCCTGCTTTGTAGATAATCCTGTTCCCGTTCTTGTTCAACCATTATGCGTTGCTCCAGTTTTTGAGCATATAGTGCATAGCCGATACCATGAGCCTGAAACATTGCTTTTTCCATTGCCGACGTGTACGTTAATTCGAGAAAATTAATGAAGAATCAATCCTTTCCAAAGTAAATTTCGTACTCATCTTATCATTGAAAATGATAACTTACAAAGTTACTACAGCTCCATATTCACTGATAGTTCAGATTTCCTGACAGCTGTTCTTATCACCGTGTACGTAAACGCCATATCCCTCCACCTTCCTTCATTTTCCTTTTTTAATTACAAAATCCTCCAAACTTTTTAAAAAAATCAAAAACCCCATTAACAAATTGGTTAATGGGGCTGAATGTTTATTTATATGAACCGAAAATTTCCTTTGCCAATCTACGCCCAGTCGGAGTGGCAGCAAGGCCGCCTTCTGCCGTTTCACGTAGTGCAACTGGCATGGTCAATCCTATTTTATACATGGCATCGATAACTTCGTCACATGGAATGCGGCTCGTAATGCCTGCAAGTGCCATATCAGCTGCCGTTATCGCGTTAGATGCCCCCATTGCGTTGCGTTTCACACAAGGAACTTCAACCAAACCTGCCACTGGATCACAAACCAATCCAAGCATATTTTTCAGTGTAATTGCCATTGCTTCCGCGGCTTGACTTGGTGTACCGCCGGCCAGTTCTACAATCGCAGCTGCCGCCATTCCACTTGCCGAGCCCACTTCTGCTTGGCACCCACCAGCTGCTCCAGAAATGGAAGCGTTGTTTGCTACCACGAATCCGAAGGCAGCGGAGGTGAAAAGAAATTCAATCATCTCTGCCCGGGTCGGGTTTAGTTTTTCTTTCACGGCAAACAACGTACCGGGAACCACGCCCGCAGAACCGGCAGTCGGAGTGGCACAAATCATCCCCATTGCTGCATTCACTTCGTTCGTCGCAACCGCTTTACTGACGGCATCCAATAATAAATTGCCTCCGAGTGCCTTGCCCGTCTTGATATAATTTTGCAAAAGAACGGCATCCCCGCCCGTTAGGCCTGTAACGGATTGCACCCCTTTCAGACCTCTTTCCACCGCTTGTTCCATCACTGTCAAATTCCTGTCCATCTTTTCAATGATCTGTTCTCTCGACAAGCCGGAGAATTCCATTTCTTGTAAAATCATGATTTCCGCGATTTTTACATTTTTACTTTCAGCAAGTTCAACCAACTCTGCTACATTTCGGAACATGTTTTTACCTCCTTATCTATACCAACACTTTTAAAAATTCTCATTCAACCATCCTTATGACTTGCGAAACGTTTTCCAATCCCTCAATTTCTTTCATGATATCGCCCTTGATCTTCTGATCGACTTCAATCACCATGAGGGCCATTTGACCTTTTTCTTTTCGTGAAACTTCCATATGCCCAATGTTAATTTCATGATTCGCCAATACTGTCGAAACCGAAGATATGATTCCAAACACATCGTTGTGTACAACTAAAATGGCTGGGTTTTCACCTGACAATTTAAGCTTGAACGTATTCAACTCCGTTATTTCTATTGTTCCCCCGCCAATGGAGATCCCAACAAGCTCTATTTCTTTATCCTCGTCGAACAGTCTGATCTTGACTGTATTAGGATGATCCATCACCGTATCCTCGATTGTAAAGGTAACTTCCATACCCGCTTCTTCCGCTATCGTCAATGAAGTGGGAATTCGTTCATCATCCGTATCGAAATCCAAAATCCCGCCTACGACAGCAACATCCGTACCATGTCCCCGGTAGGTTTTTGCAAAAGAACCATACAAAGAAATGATGGCTTTCTTCGGTTGTTTTCCAAATAATGTCCGTGCTACTCTGCCGATTCTGGCAGCTCCTGCTGTATGTGAACTAGAAGGTCCAATCATAACAGGACCGATTATATCGAATGCAGATCTGTATTTCATTGTTCAATGCCCCTTTTCTGGCAATAGATTTTTTTAACGGCCATTCATTATGCCGCTTTTTGCTCTTCATTCACCCTTATTTGTGAAACGGTCCTGATCTTATAATTCTTGAACACGATCGAGCCAAGGAAACCAACCGCTGCTCCCACAACTGCACATATTCCAGCTGTGATCGTCACCTTTATAGGGTCATTGAAACCGTACATAACTGCCAACCCTGCAATTGGTGTTGCCGTCCCTGTCGCATTATTCACTAAACCAAACATGGCCACGACCACACCTGCAGCCGCTCCGCCAATGAAATTGGTTGCATAAACAGGAATTGGGTTTGCAGATATGACATCCGCTTGTGTCAAAGGTTCTATCGCAACCGCAATTGTAGTACTTCTATCTCCAAATTTCAAGCGATCGAACAAAACAAAGTTCATGAAAGATGATCCGAATACGGCAAGGGCCCCGATTGCCATAGGAAGTCCCGTCAATCCAAGCATTGCTGTCAAGGCCATCGAGCTTAATGGTGCAGTGGCGACGACGGTGATGACTCCTCCAAGAATGATTCCCATTAAGATTGGATTACTGTTTGCCGTTTCCGTAATGATTCCTCCGATATTCAAAAGCGTTGCATTGACCAAAGGCGTTAAATTCTCACCAATAAACCGAACGAGCGGTGCTGCAATGATGATTGTAACGATTAAATCCAATCCAGCAGGGACTTTTTTCTCGATCACTTTCACAAGGAAAGCAACGAGATATCCTGCGAAAAATCCAGGCAGCAAACCTAAACCAGCACATGAAACACCAAGTAATAGAGCATATACAGGGGAAACCCCTAGTGCTAATGCAACAAGTGAAGCCGCTGCAACGCCTCCCATGCTACCTGCCGCATCCCCTACTTCTCCAAGGAATTTGATATTAAATAAATCCCCTCCGACATACCGCTGAAATGCTTCCACGAGAAAAGCGGCAACCGCTGCATTGGCAAGAGCACCCATTGCTTTCATCCCTTTTGGGGCTTTAAAACTGAATAAAGAAAATAAACCAAGTACCAATAATAATAAGGCCGTTCCTTTTAAGATTTCCATTAACGTCTCTCCTCTTAGTGAATAGCTAGTATACTTTGACTTAATATTTATAGGCGAACTACTAATTCATTTGCGATTTTCCGATTAAAGAACAATCTCATCGGTCCTTTGTTTTCGTTTCATAGTTGGCTGTGTCTCCAATTAGAATTTCCTAAGAAAAATAAGGAATAGAATTAAATGAATTCCTATTATATTAAGATATCTTTATTCCACCTGGAAATGTAAACCCTTTCATTTTATATCTCATATTAACATATATCGGTATGCATACCTATCAAAATTTTTAAATTTTCGAGCGGAAGTAATGTTTGATTTTTCAGTATTTTGAAATAATTAAATCAACTTTTAATAATGAGTTTAACTGCTTGACCCTTTATGAAGAATATTGAAATTGAAAACGTACTGGTTCATTTGGGTTTTCTTCTCTCTGTTTTTCAATGTATTTGGGAAGCTCATCTTGATTTAATCCTAGCTATAAATCAACTCCCAACTTTTTTCTAGTGAGATCACTCGCTGTTTCTGCAACATTTTCCCTTTCTTGCTTGTACACTTAAAAATGCGCGTTTGATAAAATTCCTTCCTTGATATAGGGACCAATCTGGATCTATATGGAGATAAAGAGGAGTGTATTTGGAGAGCTGCGATGTTTTTACCGAACGTTATAAAAGTTTTATTGAAAAATAACTTCATTTGGAAATAAAAAAGACTATAGGCAAACACGACTTTCATCGAGGTTGTCTACAGTCTGTAGTGTAGCTTTCATTCAATATAAGAACCGATCTAACTCGCTTTTTTCACATCCATGGATTCAGCGGCTCCCCAAATTTCGGACGCCCATTCAGGATGATCGATGAATGGATTGCGGTTATTCTGCCAGTCATAAATTACATCATTTCGGTGGCTCTCGAAATCGTCGACTGGATCGAGATCATTCCATTTCAAAAGTGTCGATAGCTTTCCGTGAAGCGGCTTTGGATACGTATTGACTGTATCGGACAATTCCAGATCCAACTCACCGTTTCCTTCATAACGGACGGCCATGTAAAATAGCATCCGGGCTATATCGCCTTTAACATGATCCGGCGGCTCCCATGAATCTGAATCAAACTTACATTCACAGCCACTATATGTTTGACCGCCCTCGTCAAAATCAAGGTGGCCCCGTTTACCATTCACTGTCACATCAGCTGGGCGGAGGTGATGAAGGTCGGTCCCAGGGCCTTTGCTTGTTCCAAAATTACCGTGGGACTTGGCCCAAACATGTTCACGGTTCCATTGTCCGGCATTGCCTCCATTGGCGTTCTTCGAAATAGATTTTCCAGAGTAAAGCAAGATGACATTCTGTTTGTTATCCGGATCTTCATCCGTTTCTTTAAGGGCATTCCACACTTGATCATAAGATAACATCGTATGGCCCTTGATTATCGTGTGCAGAACCGATTTCAATTCCGTTCCGGTTTTTCCTGCCGCCGTTTCATAGTAAGCTTCAAGCGGCTTATCATTCGATACGGTCAGCGTGAAACGGGCAACCACTTCCGATTGCTGGTCCTCGGCCTTTACTGCGACAAGGTATGTTCCAGCTTCATTTGCAGGAAGGGTTAATGTCGGGCCGGTGACATTACCGATCGAGGATGAAAAGGTAAGTTCATCTCCATCCGGATCTGAGAAGTGCTCACTCAAATCGATAGTGACCTTGGAACCGGTTTTCACTTCAAGATTTCCCAGTTTTTTCGTTACAACTGGCGCATGATTTTCTTTAGGGTCGAAAGGAGAAGCAATTGCTTCCCCTTTTGAATCGAAAAACTTGATATTCTTAGTGTCTACACCTTCCGTTACAGACCATTTCTGAACATTTTCAGCGCCCCTGATTTCTTTTACATTGGCGTTATCAATGATGACTTCCTTCACCGCCATGCCTCCAAAATCAATGATTGCGCCTTCCTTATCCGGTTTGACAGCCACAGTTGCATTCTTCAGCCCAAGGCCTTTGAGTACAGCATAGGAACCTTTTAACCAGATACCTTCTTCGATGTTGGATGTTTCGTCAAGATCGATCAAAACACTAGGTGAAGCAATTGTAAGCCTTTTTGTTTTAACGTTTGTTAAGTGATACGTTTTTTCCGGAGCAGCGGGTTCAACTCCCCCTGATTCAGTTAAAGCGGTTTGAATCAATACAGGGTCGTGATCGCTTGCCCTTCCATGCACTTCCATGAAGGATGAGTTAATATGGACAATGTCGACTTTCGTGGCTGCCGCCATATTATTCGATACCAGGATATGGTCCAGTACTTGTGAATTGCCTTGATATGTGTATGAATAACGTTTTTCAAAAGGGACTCTCTCGATCATATTAGTTAAATCTTTACCCTTTAATGTTTTAAGCGGAGCTGAAAATTCATAATCATTAAAATCTCCAAGTAAGACGATATTCGCCTTGGCATCCTGTGACTTGATATCACTGACGAACCGATTGACGATGGAGGCAATTTGAAGCCTTTGCGTCTCACTTGAAAGGAAAGGAGGTTGGTTTCTCCCGAATAGTGGCTGATCGCCGCCCTTCGAATTAAAATGATTGGCCACCACCACTACATTTTCCCCTTTAAATTCGAATTGAGCGGCCAAAGGCTTCCGACTCGAAGTGAAGGCAGGATCTGTAGGCTCGATTCGTCCAGGATTCAATGTAAGTTTTCCATCTTTGAAGGCAACGGATTGAGTCGCCGTTCCTTTCGTTCCCTCCGTTAATTTGACACGGTCGACATTGTATAAAAAGCCTACACGGATATTCCCGCCAGGTGCCCCGCCATCACGTTTATCTTCTGGAGCGATATCGATGAATTGATATTGCGGGCCGCCCAACTCTTTTATTTTGTCGGTCAATTTCTTGGCACTTTGAGCAGAATCCGTTGTCCCGCTATCTGTTGCACCATCATTATCTTGCATTTCCGTTACGCCGATGATATCGGGTTGTTTAAGATTAGTAATGATGGATGTTGCGATCGTTTCAACTTTCGAGTTAGCGGTTTGAGTGGAGAAATTCTCGATATTATAGGAAGCGATCGATAGTTTATCGGAATCCTTCTCTAGGGAAGTCACTTCCCGAACCGTTCCGCCATCCTTTAGCGCCGGCAGCTTATTTTTATCCGTCAATACCCTATAGTTGCTATATCCATAACTTATGACACCCGTAACCGAGCCTTCAAAAGAATCACCAGTTTTCGCCACAAATGATTCATCATCCATATCGAGGGTTATTCTTTCAGGATTGAAATCCGTTTCCGTTATTTTGACACCTCTAACTGCAGTGCTCGTTTCCATATTCCCTGGGATCACGACCAATTCACCATAGTCTTGAGGAGCGACCACTTTCGGGTTATATACTTGCACGAGCATTCCTTCCAAACTCTCATAGAAATCAATGCCATCTTCAGTCGGATTGAAGTCTGTCAATCTATCATCATCGATGTTCTCAGACGGCGGAATGACATCTTCTCCAATGATGATCGGTTCTGGTATCGCTACAGTGCCAAGCTTTTCAATAGTCGTATTAGTCAATTCAGTTGTTGGCAGATCCGTCGTTTTCATTTCAGCGTATCCTTCGACATACCACTCAACGACTTTACCGGCCACTTTGACATGATCTCCCGCTTTTAGGCCATGCGCTTTGTTGTACACAAGTATTCCCTCTGAAGTCGTTAAGTCCTTATCTGGATTCAGATCTTGCATGTAAAAGTTATTCGCATCTTTTACATAAGTGACGACACCTTCCACACCTGAGACGAGCTGATTCTCATATGATGAAAAATGATTCATTCCCTGGATGTCACGAATCTTCAAATCATTGGTTTTGATAACGGTATAGGCAAAAGTGAACACTTCCGATGTCTTGTCGTTGACAGCGATTGCCTTGATGACAGTATCTTTCGTTAAAATGATAGGTTCTGTATACAATGCACTTGAAGACGTCGGAGTGGATCCATCCAGCGTATAATGGATCTTCGCTTCTTCCCAACCCGAATCAAGTGATACTTTTGTATTTTCACTTACCATACCAGGGAAAATATCCGTGTAAACTGCTGGCTTGTTCACCAGTTCATAATCTTCAAGACCACGTGGCTTCAGTTGATACGTGTCATTGAATTGCGATGATATTCCGGTTACGGAAATGACATCCCCTTCTTTAAAGCTCTTCAGGAAATCTTCATAATTCGAACCGTTCCGGTTATCATGGCGAACGATAACAGAGTTCCCTTTAGTGTCTGCCGCCTTGAATTCGAATGTTCCATATGTTCCCGATGCGGCCAATTCTGTAATGGTCGCTTTTTCAATGGTGACCAGCTCACCTTGTGTTTCCCCATTGACGCCAGCCGCGTCAATTTTTTGGATTTCAGGAAGTTCATTCCCAGAAGAAACGACTTTAAGGGAAGTTGGTTGAATTTGTAATTCCTTATTATAAGCGGATACTTGTCCGATTAAACGAACCTTATCCCCTTGCTTTACATCCGCAGGCCATGAAGAACCATATACATATAGCCCAGCCGTTTCATCTTGAATATAAAAGCCTTTTCCTCCCCAATATCCAAGCCCTGTGGTGACCACCCCATCAACCTGCACAACATCTTCCGTATTCGTGCGGGCCTCGGCGATGGATTCCAGAACCTTCACATCAGGCTGTTCAGGAGGTGTTCCCCCATCAGTGATGATTGTGTAATCCGTTGCTGATTTCAGACCTGGTACTGAAAAATATTTTTCCAGCTTCCCCGTAATCGTCACCTGTGCTTTAAGTAAATCCGGATGTTCGACTAGATTCAAAGCCGTTCGGATATTTCCGGCTGGAAGCTGAACAGGCATGATTTTCTTTACATCCTTTTCATCCGGACTATCTGCAATACCTATATTCGTACCTTCAGTAAAAGGCGATGTATGTTGATAGCTTGTACCGCTTTTAGCTGTACCGACGATGTATCCCTTCACCGTTGCCGTTCCGCTGTTATTATTAATCGCTTCCGTTACCGTTATTGTCCCTTCCGCTTTTGCAGCGGCTGCATATGGCAAAACCGTTGATAGCACGATCAATATGGCAAAGAAAAGCTTGCTTATCCCATTCTTCTTCAAGATCTCAACCCCTCCAACTTTTTACGTAGGTGCAGCAATCATTTGAATACCGCTTAAAAAATGGTTTCACCTTTCACCGTGACACCGTTAATACTCACGGTTTTACCGTTAAGCCCCGATAAATTCAAATTGCCTTCGACTGTAACATTTGAAAAGGTAAAGCTATCTGATGGAGTTCCTGTTAATGTAAGATTCCCTTTAACCACTGCATTTTCTAATGAAGCGATATCCGTGATATCCACAACTACATTACCTTCATGGTTTTTTGGCGCATCAGCCGTTCCGCCAAAGTCTTTAGCCAATACCAAAGTCGGGTCTGTAGAGTTTCCGGCCACATCTTTGATGCGTCCTTCAATGCTTGGATCGACAGTTTTCAGCCCGCTTACATAATCCCGTAGATTCTCCCAATCAGCGAGTCCGATATCCGTCACTCTTCCTTCTTCATAAGCCTTCTTGAAAACGGAGAATCCATCCCCGCCCTTAGCTGTAAATGCATTGGTCGCCACGACATATTCCTTCGTTGCATCCAATTCGGAATATGTTCCATCTTGTCCCAGGACTTCAACCTTTGTCACACGATTGCCTGGTTCCTTCGAACTGTCGTAGCTGAATTTCATCCCTGATACATGCAGGAAGCCTCCATTTTCCTTAGGAGCAAGGCTTACACTATGCTCTAATGCTTCATTGATTTCTGCACCCGTAAGCTTCATCGTCGCCAGCGTATTCCCAAACGGTAAAACGGTCAGGATTTCCCCTAAAGTGATCTCACCTTGGTCGATGCCAGCGCGGATGCCCCCGCCATTTTGGAAAGCAATGACCGCATCCTTATTAAATTCTTTTGCTTTACTAAGCATTCCGTCCGTAATTAAATTACCCAATTCCGTTTCATTTTTACGAACACTCGGCTTCGTTGCATCTCCTGCATCGCGCGGGGTTTCCAATGCCTTCACAGCTGATGCACCAGTCTTCGTTTCCTTCAGCTCCTTAATCTTCGAGGAGTATGTTTCGAGAACTTTTGCCGCTTCGGCATCATCCTGTTTTTCAGAAAGCTTAATCAGCTGTCCGGCTTGTCCGACAATCTTGCCTTCCTTATCGAAATTCACATCGATCGTTCCTAAATAGTCGCTATATTGATACCCTTGAACGATGACAGTCGGCTCTTTCGTTTTCCCTTTATCATCCTTGTCAATAACAACGGGAGCGTCTAACTGCGTATGGCTATGTCCTCCCACAATCACATCGATGCCCTTGACCTTGGCAGCTAATGTTAAATCATTGTCATAAGCTGGATTGTCATCGTAACCAATATGGGATACGGCAACTATCTTATTAACCCCCATGCCTTTGAACGCCTTGACCGCTTTTTCGGCTTCTTTAAGATAGTTTTCAAATTCTATACTTCCAGGACTTGAGATATCTTTCGTTTCTTCAGTTGTAAGCCCGAAGAAACCTACCTTTTGACCATCCACTTGTTTTACGATTCCATTGTATATCTTCCCTTGCTCCGGCTTACTTGAAATCAAGTCCGAGAATAGTCCCTTAAATTTATCATCTTTGGAGAAGTCCACATTCGAACTGACAAATGGGAACTGTGCCCCTTTAATGAAGTCTGCCAAAGCTTGATGCCCCTCAGCGCTTGATCCCAAATCAAACTCATGATTCCCGAATGTCATGACGTCGTATTTCATTAAATTCATGAAGCGAAGATCCGCTTGCCCTTTGAATTCATTAAAATAGAGTGTTCCCGAGAATACGTCACCAGCATCAACCAAAAGAGCTTGCGGCTTACTCTTACGCACTTCTTTAACAGCTGTCACCCTTTTGGCCACATTGTCCAAGTGGGCATGCGTGTCATTCGTATGCATCAAGGAAAGCGTGATTGCCTTCGCTGGATTTTTCAAAGCTTCTTCAGCAGCGGCAACTTTCTGATCCGCCAATGCTATTTTAGCTTGAAAATCCTTACGGTCAGACTCCTTGATTCCATTTAAATTGATGGCAGCTTTCGCTTTTTTAGCTGCGTTTATCTGTTCTTTCGTTTTAAGTTCCCCATTGGCAAGAGCTACATAGGCATTGACCCGTTTTGCCACTTCTTTTTTCTTTTCTGCATATACCGCATCATCATACTTGCCTTTCACTTCTTTCACATAAGCATGTATGGCTTTTCCGAGTTTGGATGTTTTGCTGACCTTTTTCAACTGCGAAGAAACGGTATTCATCCGCTTGTCTGCGGTTTTTAAATCACCTTTCGTCACCCAGTAAGCAACTTTTTCATAGTAGTACGGCACTTTCAGGTCACCGTTCAAAGCTGTTTTGGTCGATTTAGTGAATTTATCGTATAAAAGCTTTTCGATTTTCGCACCGTAAACCGTATCTTTAATGGCTTTGTCTGTCTTTTTCACAGCTTTATCCAATGCATTGTATTGATCCCTGATATCATTTGATTTCTTGGCAATGATTGAAAGGGTAAGGGCGTTAATCGATTTATCATTGGCAGCCTTTGCTTTTTCTGCTGCTTTATACCCTTTTATATATCCCTCTGAACGAGTGATGTACTTATCATAAGCTTCGATTTCTTTGTATTTGGCATCTTTTTCTTTTTTGCTTAACATTGATTTTTTAATGGTAGAGTTGATGTCTTTTTTTGCTTGTTTTGCTGACTTGATTTGTCTCTCAACAGTGGACACGGAAGCGAGTTTAGAAGAGTAGAAATAGGTGTCGAATGGTTTTTTGATAGTGGCCTTTGCCGTTTTGATTTTACTATTCAGGCTAGTGGCAGCATCTGATGGTGCAGGTGCTACTGCTACGATCGTTGTCGCAGCCATTATGGTAGCTGTTGCAATTTTTACGATTTTCTTTTTCCCCATTATAGTTTAGCCCCCCATATGTTCTATACTGATATAACATATTGCTAACATACCCATAGAGTTGACATACTTTTCAAAAAATTGAATCTAGATAAATTTAATTACTTATACACAAATCCCCCTACTTTTTTCCTCTAAAGATCCGTGTATATCCTATATTACAACAAAAAAATCCAATTTTAAAACAAATTTACAATCTAAAATGAAATTTTAACAGAATATTATCATTATAATCACCCCAAAATACCCATTACCTTAAAGATGATATACCAATAAAATTATTCAGTAGTAAAATAGCATCACTCCTTATTAAAACCACCTTTGGTCTTTATACCTAAATTTACAATTGACCAAAAAAGGAGAGTATCACTTTGTCCGTTTTCTTTCACTTTGTTCTTTTATAGCTCTGGTTATTTGCAGTAGTATTATTTGATCGTTAAACCGTCTTTTCTAAAGGAAAAGTAGATATCATAATCAAAACCAAAAGCTGACTTATATTACCCAAGCAGCTTTCAGTTTTTTTATGCCCTCTTGTATGTTGTCTTCAGAAACACCTGCGAATCCAATTAAGACTGTGGTTGTCGGAGGTTGTCTTTTATAAAAAAGAGAGGCAGGATAAATTTTCACGCCATGCTCTTTTGCTTTCTCAATGAGCTCTTTTTCACTAAATGGTGAGTAAACGTCAAGCAAGATATGCAGCCCCGAGTTTCCTCCCCGAATCTTCACTTGTCCTCCTAATTCGCTTTGTAGGGTCTCTAATAAAATGGCTCTTTTTTTTTGGTACAGCTTTCTCATTCGGTTGATGTGTTTTTGCCATTCGCCCTTTTTTATAAATTCAGCAAGCGTCAGTTGATTGTGAGAGGACACCGTTTGCTTATATAAGGAAGTGATTTCACTGCCTTTTTCTAAAAGAGGTAACGGAAGAATCATATAGCTGATACGCATTGAAGGGAGAAGAGATTTAGAGAAAGTGCCCATATAAATGACACGGTCATGCTGGTCAAGACCTTGCAAGGAGGGGATCGGCTGTCCGCTGTATCTGAATTCGCCGTCATAATCGTCCTCGATGACAAATGATTGATTTTCTGCCGCCCATTTAAGCAGCTGCATTCTTCTGTTAATCGTCATAATTGTTCCGAGTGGAAATTGATGAGATGGCGTTACATACACAAGGCTCGGCTTCTCTTTTCGGATTTCTTGGATACAGATTCCTTCATCATCGACTGGTATGGGAAGAATCTTCATATGATTGACTTCAAAAATCTTTCTCGTTCTCGGAAAACCCGGATCTTCATACCCTATGGAAATATTCGGGCCGAAGACTTGGCACAAGATCTGCATCAGAACAGGGTTCCCAGCCCCTAAGATGACCTGTTCAGGTTGACAATTGACGCCGCGCGATTGATACAAGTATTCTGCAATGAGTGTTCTCAGCTCAAGTTCTCCTAAAACATTCCCTGGCCGATAAAGCTGTTGACCATATTGATCTAAACTACTGACCATGCTTTTTCGCCAAGCGGAAAAAGGGAAGTGGGCAGAATCCACATTGCCATAATGAAAATCAATCGATTGTTCATTCTCTTCTGTTTTTGGATTAATGGATGAGGTGCTTGGCATTTTAACAAGAATAAAATCAGAATCATTATAATCAGCAAACCAGCCGCTTCTCGGCTTGCTCAAAATGTAGCCTTCAGCAGCAAGCTGTTCGTAAGCCCGTTCTACAGTCGTTTGGCTAATTGAAAGCTGAGTGGCGAGCAACCTTTTTGAAGGGAGTTTCATTCCTTTTTGAATACGGCCCTCATGCATATTTTTTTTGAAGAGCTGATAGAGCTGTTGATAAAGTGGAATGTCTAGATTTCGATTTAAAAAAAACGTGATATCCATTTATATGATTCCTCCAAACTGGCATGGTTTTATTTAAGGAAACTGGCTGTTTATTAAAGGTCAATGTAAGTTTATAGTCATTGTAATCCATTATGAAAGGGTTAATAAGAGGAGCTAGATAAAAAATTGATTTAGTCATTTAAAGTAGTTTAATCAAGAAGAAACATGATTTGGAGTGATTGTAATGAACAAAGCAGCAAATGGTTGGATGAATGGTTTTCTTGGCGTACTGATTTTTAGCGGCTCGCTACCTGCGACACGATTGGCTGTAGCGGATTTCGATCCGTTATTCCTCACCGTCTGCCGCGCTGCGATAGCTGGCGTATTGGCTGGCGCTCTCCTTTTCATCTTCCGGCAGCAACGTCCTGTCAGAAGCGATATCGTTCCTTTATTGGTGGTAGCATTTGGCGTGGTTGTTGGTTTCCCGCTGCTGACAGCCTTGGCCCTGCAATATGTCACGTCTGCTCATGCCATTATCTTCATTGGGCTTCTTCCGCTCTCGACGGCGATCTTTGGGGTACTTCGGGGGGGTGAACGGCCTCGACCCTCCTTCTGGATCTTTTCAGCTGCAGGCAGCTTCCTGGTCGCAGGTTTTGCCCTAATCCAAAATGGGGAATCATCGCCGATCGGTGACGCATTCATGCTGGCTTCCATCATCGTATGTGGTCTCGGTTATGCAGAAGGAGCTCGGCTCTCACGCAAGCTTGGGAATTGGCAGGTGATCTCTTGGGCTCTCGTTCTATCGCTTCCCCTTATGCTGCCACTCTCGTTCTATTATACGCCGGACTCGTGGGCGAACATCGGTGATCCTGCTCTCTTCAGCCTTGCTTATGTGTCTTTATTCAGCATGCTCATCGGCTTCGTGTTCTGGTACCGCGGTCTCGCCCAGGGCGGTATTGCAGCGGTTGGACAGCTACAGCTTCTTCAACCTTTTTTTGGGCTGCTCCTTGCTGCTATGATTCTAAATGAGAAAGTCAGTCCGGCACTCGTAGCTGTGAATATTGCCGTTGTACTATGCGTGGCAGCCGCCCGGCGATTCGCAAGGTAACACATGGCCCATTTTAAAAACGAGCGGAACAGAATCCTTGCTCCGGCTCGTTTATCATTTTGCAGTGTCCGTATTTTTCATAGATTCAAAGAATATTGACCCTCTGAGCTTGACCTCACGTTTAAAATGATTTTCATCCGTGACCAAGCGTTAAATAGTCAAGTTCCCTTCGAATACTGTCACGGCATGGCCAGAAAGTTTAACTGTGTCCTCCGCTACTTCAACCTTGACTAGCCCTCCTCTTTCCGATGCCTGATAGGCAATACAGATATTTTTATCCAGCTTGCTTTCCCAATATGGCCCCAGACAACAATGGGCAGAGCCCGTAACATAATCTTCGTCAAGGCCTTGGGCAGGGGAAAAGAAACGAGAGACGAAATCATATTCATTGAGATTCGATCGACTCGTTACAATGACACCCCGAGTCGGTAATTGGGCAATCAAATCGATATCTGGTTTTAAGTTCCTTACGATTTCCTCTGATTGAACTTCGACTAGATAATCCCATTTGTTTTGACCAACATACGTAGGCACAACGCCCAAAGCCTTTATCAGTAAATCCGGGGCAGCGGTCTTCTGCTCCATTAATGACGGAAATTCCAATTGAACCATCCCATCCATGAATTTGGCAGTGAGAAGCCCGCTTTTTGTCTGATAGACAATTGCTTCATTCCTTGGTACGTATCCTTTCTCCCACAAAAAGAAAGAGCTTGCCAACGTCCCATGTCCACAAATCGGGATTTCAATCGAAGGTGTGAACCAACGCAGCTGCCATTCATCATTATGAAGATGAATAAACGCCGTAACAGGTAAATTAACCTCTTTAGCTATTCGTTGCATCCACTCACTGTCCTTTCCCCCGCTAAGAAGACAGACAGCAGCAGGGTTCCCTTTAAAAGGTTGATCTGTAAACGTATTAATAATCGTTAATTCCATGAAAAAATGCCTCCTTAAATAGTATTGCCCGTCATGCATTTCCACAAAAAGCAAACTGTTAGTTATAATTATATTAAATCACATTTGGAATAGTTTGCCTATTGGAGTCAGCAACCTTAGCCGAAGTTACTCTATGTATTAACACTTTTCTCTCTTTTTTTAGTTTGAAACCTTACAGTTATAGATTAAGATGAAATTATACAATTTTTTCAAGAAAACGAAACATGCTATTACTTAAGGCATTCATAATAATAGGATGTAAACCAAAAAAGAAGTTATGATACATAAGAAATAGATAATAAGGAAAAGCTGCATATCGCTTTGTTAGATGAAAATGCAGAAACTGAAAAAATCTAGTTTTGTTAGTAAAGGGAGAAATTCAAAATGGAAATTTACGCAGTTAACATTGAGGGTATTAATGAATTTAATTTTGAATACACAACATATAATCACATTTTATCAAAACCAACCATAAGGAAAGCAAAAAATTTTAAACACTATAAAGATAGTGTTAGAACTGTAGTCGGTGAATTATTAATTCACTATATCTATCTCCAGAACCAGAAAGAGGCTTCCATCCCCCTTGTGATACTGCGAAATGAATATGGCAAACCATATTGTAACGAAGCAGCTTTCCATTTTAACGTCTCACACTCTGGCAGTTGGGTTGTTTGCATTGTCGATACTAAACGAGTGGGTATAGATATTGAACTAATGACAGATATAGACTATGAAGCTTTAATTTCATTTTTTCACTCTTTTGAAAGTCGAGAAATGACGGAAACAACTAGTAAAAAGGATTATTTTTACAAACTCTGGACAATAAAAGAAAGTGTCATAAAAAATATTGGAAAAGGTTTAAGTATTCCATTAAACAGCTTTTACGCCCGTCAAAACCAACAAGTAACGTCGATCCATTTTGAAGAAAGCACATTGAATGACACCAGATTTCATGTGAAAATGTTTGATTTTCAAGAAAATTATAAGCTAGCAGCTTGTGCCCTTCATGATAAATTTCCTGAATCTATTAGTTTCTTAGATGCATCTAAAATTTTTTCTTTTCTCATGCAAGACAGTAGACTTCCAAAATAATTAAATATCTTACAATGTAAGCCGACTACATAACGAGCCTGCATTGTTTGTTCATTCAACATTAACAATAAAAAAACACATGACTGTGGTATTTTAACTCCTCAGTCATGTTCTGCATAAAACCTTATTATGATGATTACGTGTCTTTCTTACATACATTATTTTTTAGGAAGAAAAGAATAAACATTTGTATCATATACTTCACCATTTTGATACATATAGTTTTTTAGGACTCCTTCTTGTTGAAATCCCATTTTCTTAAGTAAATTGTTTGACGGTACATTTTCAATAAAAACTACAGCACCAATTCTCGTTAATCCTAGAGTTTCCGAGCCGTATAAAAGAATTTTCGAGACTGCTTCAGTCATATATCCCTTTTTCCAATGGTCAGGATGAATTTCGTAACCTATTTCCGCCCGTTTATGTTTAGGAGACCAAGCATTAAATCCAATTGTTCCTATTAACCCTTTTTCTCCTTTTCTTTCGATCCCCCACCTTATTCCTCTTTTTTCCTTTAAACTTTTAGAAAAAAAATCTACAAATCCGCTAGCTTGTTCGACGCTCTCTAATTTGTCTTGACCATAAAAACGTATGAGGTTAGCGTTAGAAAAACAAGAAAAAATGGCATCTGCATCCTCATGAGTTATTTCTCTCAAAATGAGTCTGTCTGTTTCTAAATTAGGAAACATTTAATATTCCTCCTATGAATTCATATATGACAAAGCACTAGATAAATATTTCAATTTGCAGGTTCTTAATTTTTACTTTATCTGCGAAAAGTGTCACCAAAATAGGGGGCTACCTTCATAATTCATTGCCCTCTTACCCTAGTTTTTTTACCAAATTGGATATAAATGGCACTTTCACAATATCAAGTTTGCAGAACTTTTACAAGAATTCTTTGCGGATAAAAAAATTAAATGGAAGAGAGACAGATAAGAATAGCAGTTTCTCTGATGATAAAAAGAGGAATACCCGGAATTTTGTAAATATCACCAAGTTGAATGATACCCGCCACCATCGTTCCATGACCCTCTTAATGATTTTAAATGTCGCTTCCGCAACAGCGTTATCATAAGGGCAACCTTTCATACTTAGTGAACGACCAATCTCAAATATGGTTAACGTTTCGTCCGTAGTAATGGATGCGAATGACAGCGACCACTTAAAAATAATATCAAACGAATGGGGCAAGGATATATGAATTACTCGATGACGACGGTGAAAAAATAGGGGGCGGTCTTCATGTTTTTAGTTTAGGTGAAATAAAAGAAGTTCAAGAAATTGACTACCTGAGTGAACATGGAGTTGGCCATTTATACTGCTGAAAAATACTTTCACCAGGTAAAATAAATAATAAGAGCGATTGCTAATTAAATGCAGTCGCTCTTTTTTCAAAGCATTTTAATTCGTCAATGTTAATAGTTTTGCGGAAGTATAATTATATTTCTCAATCGAAAAATCAAAAACGACTCCTGCTTTTAAAAATACCGTATTTTCAACAACTAAAGTCGGATCTCCTGGTTGCAAGTCCAAAAGCTTTGCATCATCATCATTTAGTTTCTCACACGAAATGATTTTATCTGCAAAACCAATATTTAACTTCAAATCCTCGACTATATATTCATAAATGGAACCATTTGCGATTTCTTTATTTATGATGGGGATGATGTCTTTATTGAAAAAGGACTCTTCTATTACAATGGGTACACCATTTAAGCATCTAACCCGTTTGAGGTTATAGATTTTGGTTTTCAGATTACATTTCATTTTTTCGGCCAATTTTTCATCAGCTTCTATTAAATCTAACTTCAACACTTCACTTGTCATTTCATCCTTTTCAAACTGTTTCGTTAAGCCATTCATATTCTTCATCGAAATACAGCCAGGTCGGGAAAATTCCCTTAGGAATATGCCGCTTCCTTGAACTTGATAAATATAACCCTGTTCAGCCAATATATTGATTGCTTTTCTTATGGTATTCCTGCTGACATCGAACTTCTTCATCAACTCTTCTTCAGTAGGTAACTTAGTATTTAATGTACATGTTCCTTCTAATATTTCTTTCTCCATTTGTTCTACGACCATTCTATACTTTACACCCATATTTCCCTATACCTTCCTCTATACATAATGATTTCGAACAATAAATTAGACTAAATGTTAGGTTTTCTTTACAATAGTTTATTTTATAACGATTGTAAAGAAACCTCAGTTTCTTTTGGAACAGGCATGTTCAATCCTTAAGCCGTTCCTTATTTCAAACCAAAAAAAGAGACATCAAATCGTTTAACGATAGGATGTCTCCAAATCTATTGAGTATCATAGTTATTTATAATCTTGGCGAGGAACCGCATTCCCTTTCAGGCCCCAAGTTAATTTGTTCAGCATTTTACCCTTGAAGTGAGATTTACTTATTTGTAATGCCTCTGCACCCTTTTACTTTTTCCAGAACGGAACACTACCACACTCGTGAACAAAGGATACAGTACGTACCCCAGATAAACACCCATCATATTCAGTATCAGGTCATCGATATCCAAACTTCCGCGCCGAAAAACGAGCTGACAGATTTCAATACCTGAGATCGTTATGAATGGATAAAGAAATTTCCTTAAAGCAGATGGCTCTTTCCCATCCCTGGACAACAAATACAGCCCGAATGGAATGAACAGACCCACATTGGCGCTAAGGTTATAAAATGACACAAGCCCGTTCATTTCGTTCGATAAATAAGAAAGTATCGTAGAAAAAGGAATCAAATTATACGAATATACCTGCCCTTCTGGTCGAAAGAACAGCAACACCAGTAATGATAAACTGTAGCAAATCAAGGCTGCCTGCCACAAAAGGCGCGGAATCATCACCGTTTCACCTCGAAAATAAAGAACCGCAAACGAAACGATAAGAAGTATACAAAACCAAACAACCATGATCACCAAAGGATTCAAATATAATAGAAGCTGAAGGAAAAGAGGTAAACCGCACAAAAATAGGGCTTGCGACAGCAAAAGGGAAAGCATGGCGGATTTTCGAGACATGTAACTCCCCCTTCTATTTCTCTCCAAATCAATGCATATCATTATATCCTAGGACATCTTTAACAGGCCGTCAACAAACTACATACACCTGTCATTTTGAAAACTGCCGGTATGTTCGTCAAGGGGAAGTTCTTTCGAATAAATCAACCGAAACGAAGGATAATTCGTCCTTCATCCGGATAATTCGTCCGTTGTGTTTGATAATTCGACCTTCATCCGGCAGAACAAAAAAAGCCGGTTCCTCACTTTCCAGGAATCCGGCTTTTTTGTTTATTGATGTTCATTTTATAGTGCACGGTATTTTTTTAAACTTATAATATTGATGGTTATAAAAACGACGGAAAATGCCAGGAGTATGAGTAAATCCATTAAAACCTCATTGAAAGTGAAACCTTTGTACATAATCCCGTTCATGGCATCCGATGCGTAATAGAGCGGCATGACCTTGCCGATTTTTTGCAGCCAGTCTGCCATGCCATCCAATGGGAAAATCCCTGTGAAGAAGACTTGCGGCACGATGACCAACGGAATGAATTGTACCATTTGGAATTCAGATGTTGCGAAACTCGATAGTAATGTACCAAGCGATAATGCAACAAGCGCGACGAGTATATTCGTTAATAAAACGAGCCAAATGGAGCCAACAAGGACGATATCCAACACATTTACAGCATATAGTACGACAATTAAGGTTTGAACAAGCGCAAATATGCCATATCCGATTACATACCCCGCTACGATTTCGTATCGTTTAATCGGTGTAGCAAGCAACCGTTCCAACGTACCACTTGTTCGCTCCTTCAAAAGTGCAATCCCTGCTATTAAAAATACAAAGAAGAACACGAAAAAGCTGACGAGCATTGGACTGAACGTATCAAAACCCTTTGTTTTGGCATCCCCGTATACATATTGCTTCTCAATTGAGGGTGTATTTTTTCCATTCCCTTGCAGCCCTTGCATCATTTGCATTTGAACGGCCTTTGCACGGTTCGGTTCGTCGTTCAATAGTGTCAGTTTTATCTTGCCATTTTCAACCTGCAGCCAGCCATCTGTATCATTTTCAATCATTTTCCCCTGTGAAAATTCCTCAGCAGCCGTTACTTGAAAATCCGCTTGTTTCAATGCTTTAACTATAGCTCCATTACTGCCTGTAACAACGATTTTCAAATCACTCGCTTCTGTATCGAAAATAAAATACATGAGCGTTAAAATGAGCAATGGAGCGAAGAAAAATAAAGCGAGCGTCCTTCGATCCCGGCGCATCTGCTGTGTAATCCGCGTAACAAGAGAGGCAATTCTCATTTTAGGCCACCTCCAATCCTTAAAAAAACATCATCAAGCGTTTCCGCTGCATATTGTGTTTTTAAAGCCGCCGGGGTTCCTGATGCGATGATTTCACCCTCACGCAGCATCGCCAGTTTATCGCATCGTTCCGCCTCATCCATCACATGCGTCGTGATGATGATCGTCTTATGATCTTCATTTCTTAAACGCTCAAGTTCTCGCCAAATGGATCGTTTCAGCAAAGGGTCCATTCCCACTGTCGGTTCATCCAAAATGAGAATCTCCGGATTTTGGATGAGTGCAACCGCCAGTGACAGACGGCGTTTCATCCCCCCGGAATAATACGCAACCCGAACGTTCAAGTCACTCGTCAACTGTACGATTTCAGCTGCATATTGAATCCGTTCCCTTCGTTCCTTTTTCGAAAAACGGTATAGCTTCGCAAAAAACTCGAGGTTTTCAGCCCCCGTCAGATCTGTATATAAAGCATCGGATTGTGCCATATAGCCGACATCCATTAACAGTGCTTCATTTGGCACTTCATGATCCAGAACCGTGACTTTACCAGCATCGGGCTTAATCAATCCGACAATCATTTTAATCAAGGTCGTCTTTCCGCATCCGGATGGACCTAACAAGCCAAAAATTCCACTTTTTTCAATATTCAGGTTCAATGGCTGAATGACCTTTTTATGATGAAAACCCTTAGCAATTCCTTCAATAGAAATCGCATTTTTCATTGTACACACATCCTCCCTCTTTAATTAACACGGTGTTGAGTGTATCATCATTCTAAGGTAGCTTTTAGTCTAATACAATCAACACATTTCGAAAAATGTTTAGTGAGGAGACATTCAATGGCGGAATTTCATGAGGATATGGTACAGAAGAAGAAAAAGCAGATACAACATCATTTTATTGCACTCGTTGAAACAGAGGGGTTCCCACATGTCTCAGTGAAGAAAATTGCAGAGCGCGCCAACATTAATCGGGGCACATTCTATTTGCATTACACAGATAAATATGAATTGATGGATCACTTACAGCAGGAATTGTTAAATGAACTTCAAACTCGAATTACTGCCATTTTGCCGAAAGAGGCTTTTTTGGCCCTCCATCAACAACAACTTTACCCGCCTTTCGTAGCAATTTTTCAATTCATCAGTGAACATGCGCACGCATTAAGGGCCATTCTTGGAGATAAGGGAGATCCTTCTTTTGCAAAAAAAATAAAGCTTGTGTTCGGTGAAGTACTATTGGAGCGTTTGATCAGCCAGCATCCAGCAGCTAAAGATGAAGCATTCCGCATGTATATGCACGCCTTCATGACATCTGCGATTTTAGGCGTTATACAGGAGTGGCTGGAGAATTGCGAAGAGCAAACGGCGGAAGAAATGGCGAAAATTCATTTTCAAATCCTGAACTTCATCAGCCAATTACGGACATTCATTCAATGAATTTTTATAAAGGCATGTTCCATTTACATGCCTTTAGGATAATAAAATGGGATAATCCCCCTTTAAACTTACATCTTTTCCCCCGCTTTGACCTCTCCCCTTCCAACCTGATAATACCTGCTCTTCGAGGCCTTCATACTAAGCATGGACAATAAAATGGATATAGCAAACATGATCATTGAACCTGAAATCACCACGAACCGAATCGAAATGAAATGAACTGAAACACCAACAATTGCGGTAGTGATGATGATCAATAAAGCTTCTAACAAGCCAAAAACACTTCCGACCCTGCCCATGATTTCCACGGGAATATTATTTTGATAAAAGGTTTGAAAGCCTGTGTTGGCAAACGCCAATGAGAGGGCAATGATGAAAAAACCGATGGCGGCCATTGAAAAGGAATTCGAAAAGGCATAGGCCATATAACCTATCGAGACAAACAAAGATCCAAGACCAATCACTTTACTGATGAATACGGCATTGACTATAGCACCCGCAATGATACCTGCTCCGGCGATGCTTACAAGGAATCCGTAATCGCTGTCCGACAAAAGGAGTATGGCCTTGGCAAACGCTGCTTCTTGGGAATCGATGGCCGTTTCCATCACCACCATGCAGCTGAATAAGAAATAAATAAGCATAATTTTCAAAACAAAAAACTCATTCAAAATTAAATGAGTTTGAAAGCAAAACAAGATAGGAATTTTTCGCTCAGCGTTCCCGAATAAGACACAGGAATGACATAATTGAATACCGTTAAATGAATGTTTGGATTCAGTTGATTTACTTTAGGGAAAACAATTTTAAAAACGGATTCTTTTTCTTATCCGTTATCCTTAACTCATTCATTATGATTTGGTCCTCATGATCGGCTATCCATTTCCTTAGTGCATCTTTATCCTGGCATTGTGTTAAATATGTCTGGCCACCCTTGCCTGTAGCGTTAATAACATATCTATTGAACGTCTTCTCCATAATTGCCCGCCTTTTTTATAAAATGTCTGAAACCTTTAAATACGAATGCAATGACTTTTTCTTTATGCTTTTCAAAAGAAAAATAATTTATATATATTAATAACATTGATTGGCAATGACCTGTTCAGCTAGAAAGTGTTGAATCAAGTACACCGAAACTGTTATCATAATCGGATTAATCGAACCTATCATAATGTGCTAACTAATATTTGTCAATACGTTTTATCAATGTAAATAAAACGTAAATTTTCAGTTTTATTAAAGAAATATTTTTTTACAATTTAGGGGTTTACAACTGCTAAATGTTGGGAGTAGAATACGTTTATCAATTTAATACATTTCGGCCAAAACTCAAAGGAATTGAGTACGGAGGACCCAATCATTTGGGGTTAATTCTGCCATGCAGAAGGGATGAGATCAGCTCTTTCGCCATCCTACCCGCCAGCTAACTTCGTCGGCTAAAGCGAAGGAGGTCATAAGACCGCCTATTTCGGGAGCTTTTTTTTGCACGCTTTTTGTGACAAAATAGCTGTTCGATGATTACGCAGGTCTTTTTATTATGCTAAAAAAGGATTTGATAAAAGGATTGATGGTTAAGATATTCATACAGTTTTACACATGTCATTTTTAGGTAGGGATGATCAATTGATAAAAGCAAAAAATTTATTGGATCCGCCAAAAATCCTTGTACTCGGCTTTGCCACCCTGATACTTATTGGGGCCTATTTGCTGACCCTGCCGATTTCCACTGAAAATGGGAACGGCCTTGCTTTTCTGGATGCTTTATTCACCTCAACCTCCGCTACATGTGTAACAGGACTAGTCGTAGTGGATACGGGAACGACCTTCACCACTTTTGGTGAATTGGTCATCTTAACACTGATTCAGATAGGCGGCTTAGGATTCATGTCATTTGCGACGTTTTTCTTTTTCCTTTTAGGCAAAAGGATTTCTTTAAAAGGCAGGTTACTCTTGCAGGAGTCCTTAAATAATCTTTCCATGGCAGGTATAGTCAAGTTAGTAAAACGGCTTTTAATTTTCACGGCCATCATTGAAGGCTTGGGTGCCCTTATCTTATCGATTCGCTTTTCTTTTGACATGCCAATCGGCAAAGCGATCTATTACGGGGTTTTTCATTCCATATCGAATTTCAATAATGCCGGTTTTGATTTAATGGGAGAATTCAAGAGTTTGACCCCTTATGTATCGGATCCATTCGTAACCCTTACGGTCGCCTTCCTGATCACGTTTGGCGGAATAGGTTTTATCGTGATGAATGAACTATACGAATATCGTGATACCCATCGTTTATCTTTACATACGAAGGTTGTTCTGATGACTAGCCTGACACTTACAATCGCCGGCGCAATTTTAATCTTTTTATTCGAGTTCGGTAATGCCAAGACATTGCAGCCTTTATCTTTCATGGGTAAAACGTTATCGTCTCTATTTCAATCGGTTTCACCAAGGACGGCCGGCTCCAATACGCTGAATATCCCTGATTTGACTCAACCCACAATACTGCTCATCATTTTCTTGATGTTCGTTGGGGCTTCACCCGGATCGACTGGCGGCGGGATTAAAACAACCACATTTGCGACGCTTATCGGAACGGTCTGGTCACAGATTAAAGGAAAGGGTGATGTGGTATTATTCCGGCACCGCATTGTGAGTGAAACGATCTTTAAAGCATTATCCGTTACATTCATTGGCGTATTCATGGTTTCAATCATCTCCATTCTGCTGACCATCACTGAAAGCGGAAGTGACTTCTTGATGATTTTATTTGAAGCCACTTCAGCATTTGCCACCGTGGGACTTTCAATGGGTTTGACCCCCGAATTATCACCGGTTGGCCGGATGCTCATCATTTTCACAATGTTTGCAGGCCGTGTGGGTCCTTTGACTTTGGCCTTTGCCATCGCTATGAGGCGCAAACCAGATCCGTTCCGACGTCCAAAAGGGAAAATCATGATTGGTTAAACATAAATGAAGGAGTGTAAAAGATGGGAAAAAGACAATATGCCGTGATTGGTTTAGGCAGATTCGGAACCAGTGTGGCCCATAGATTATATTCGGCTGGCCAAGAGGTATTGGGTATTGATATCAGCGGGGAAAGAGTCGAGAATGCGGAACTGAGCGTTACCCATGCAGTCATTGCGGATACGACTGAAGAAGAGACATTGAAATCCATTGGAATCCGCAACTTCGATTGTGTCATCGTAGCCATCGGAATTGATATGCAATCAAGCATTTTAACTACCTTGCTTTTAAAAGAGCTTGGGGTCAAAAAGGTGATTGCCAAGGCCCTTAATAAAAATCACGGTCAGGTGCTCAAAAAAGTTGGTGCCGACTGGGTCATCTATCCTGAGAGGGATATGGGGGAACGGGTCGCGAACCAGCTTCTGTCCCCTAACATGCTGAACTATATTGAACTCTCTAAAGAATACAATATCGAGGAAATCATAGTCCCCATGAGCATGAAGGGAAAAAGCCTCAGGGAGCTGGATTTACGCGCAAAATATAATATCAGCGTCATTGCCATCGTGAGTAATGGGGAAATTATCATAGCACCATCACCCGATCAGGATATCCATGAAAAAGATATGCTTTTAGTAGTTGGCAATAAAGAAGATCTAGCCGTCTTTGCAAATATTGAATAATGGATCCCCTTCTCGTTTCCGGTTCTGGCTGTATGAAGATGAACTAAAATCAGCCGATTAAGAATGATTCATCATAGGACTTCGTGTCATATATATCGATTCCTATAAATTCCCTGCAGTCAGGATCTGAAAAGAGAAACACTATTTTCTTGGCATCAGGATGAGTAACTGACCGTTTTACAAGTACATCATTCAATCTTAAGGAATAATAGCTTTCACCATCAGCTGTAATTCCTATTGTGAATGTAGGCATCTCATCAGCCAGACCTTTAATTTTCAAGGCTGTTTTACCTTCCAATTCAATTCCTATGATTGGAATGCCTTTGCCGAAATCCAGAATGATATCCTCGTTAAGCGGGAGCTCGTCCGTTTTTGTAATGGTGTGCTTCAATGGTTCGGCTAAATAGATATAGCCCATACCCGCATCATCATCAAATGTCATATGCCTTTCCATAGTTCCACCTCCCTTTTCTGTAGCGGTTTCATTTTTATGTTTACCCATTCAAGAAGGCCGCTTTATGGCGGTCTTCTTGAATGGATTTTATACTTTTTTCACTAAAACGAACATTCCCCTGCCATGAATACGTATGTATTATTTAATGGTATTGATGGCTTGGGCAAGAGTGGATTTTATCATCACTTTATCAAAAGGCAGTTGAAGCTTAACAGCAGTCTTGGCTATTTCCGGCCGAAGTCCTGAAAGGGTTGTCCGGATTCCGATCAAAGTTAAGGATTCAATCAATTGTGACAGTTGGTGGGCGGATACACTATCTATTGCATGGACTCCCGATAGGTCAATGAAAAGCCTGGTGACATTTTTTTCAGCGCATTTTTGTAATGTGTTTTCAAGCAAGGACATGCCTCTCGCCGTGTCAATATCACCGATCAGGGGAAGCAACGCCGTGTTATCTTTAAGGGAAATGATAGGCGAGCTCAATTCATCGATCGTTGCCTGCTGGGCTTTCATAATTTTATTGGCATATCTATGATTCGCTTCCGTAAACCGCTCCATCACTTCACTGAGCACCTTGACCACTATCCGGTACCAGGAGTTTATTTCCTCCTGTGTATGTTGATCTCCATGCAATGCCACGAATTGATCAATATAACCCAAGTATTGCTCTTGCGTTCGAAAGAACTCCCTCAATATAAAATAGATGGGTGTGTTTAAATGCTGCTCATCCTGACCGATATCTTCAATCCACTCACCAAGATGCTCAAAGTATTCCCTTTCCTCTGTATCAAAGACCTGAAAGAAACGTAAATGGAATTCATTATTTTGTTGCTTAAGCTTTTTAATTACTTCGGGATCAGGTGAGCTATAAACCCCCGCCTTATCATTTTTATTCAATGTTGCGTACCAATCCTCAGTCAATTGTGCTGCAACACCTAATAAAAATGAATATAGTTCTTTATTTCTGTGCATAAATTCCCCACCTATTTATTTTTTTATCATCCCAATTGGTCTCAGCAATCGATAAATCATCGCTACTGGAAGACTGAAATCAGCATTGTAAGGGTATTGAAAGTTAACGATTCAATCAACAAAGGAAGCATCGAAGATCCCCCCAATGGTCCCCTCTTTCCATTTACCTTCCCAGCTATTTTTGAAACCATACAACTGCCGATTTTTTAAAAAAGGATTCTTAAAAACATCCATCTATTATTCTGGTCATTTTATTGTTATAGTTTGCCATTTTTATTTTTTGTTAACAATTTAACCTTCATCCAAACCATTTTCTTTTCACGTGAAAAAAGGACCTGCTCCCAGTTCCTCCGTTTAGTGGCATTGAGCCGCACTATCCATAACCTTTAAACCATCCGATCACCATTTCGCCCATCTAATGATCATTACTTTTTCATAAATAAAGCCGTCCATAAACCTTGCACCCCAAAGGTTTCATCAGATTCTTCCTTTTTCCTCATTTTACGTATTTCCACCACTTCAAATTCCTTGAAAATCATTCTAAGTTTTTCTTCAGTAAAACCTAATCCGCCTTTAAGACTTCTTTGCCTATATACCTCCCAATCCGAGATGTCGGCACCACCTAATATGCCGCCTTCTACAAAACAAGTAATCGAATACAATCCCTTAGGCCTTAACGCCTTTTTCACCATCTCCAAATAATTGATCCTTCGATGTGGTGCGATATGATGAAAACAACCTGAATCATATACGAAGTCATATTGCCCTTCCTCAATTTCCAATTCAAATATATTCCTTTGAATGAAGTTCACTTGGACTTTCTTTTCTGCCGCTCGTTCTTTTCCCCATTCCAGGGCTTCCTTTGAAAGATCAACCGCATCAACAGAACAGCCCTTTTGAGCTAGGTAAATAGCATTTCTTCCAGGACCGCACCCAAGCTCAAGAACCTTTCCAGACCCAAGCAGCTCACTATCAAAGTATTGAACCAAATTCTCATCAGGGAGATTTCCGAAAAAGGGAACCCCCTTTTCCCGGTCTTCATAAAAACCATTCCAGAATGCAGTTGGCTCACGCAATAACGAATCAAGCATGTTCAATAGATCTTCATAGGTTGTAATCGTCTCCGACAAAACCATCACCTCTTCCCATTATATCCCACAATTTAATTATACCGATTTCGCCCGGCGGCCATGTAACAGCTGCATCGTTACATATGACGTAAAGCTAACAAAGTCGCACTCAAACTGCCTTCTGATTGATAATACAACATTACTTAATAACCGTTGATCAGCTCAATATCCATTAGAAAGGCGAGAAATGATAGACAACGGTGCTCCCATACTTACGCTCCTTGATAGAAACAACCCATTATCAACATTACGGACAGGTTCCTATTTTTTAGCTACCAAACAATAAAACTCATCTCTATTATGTATCCTGATGTCCTTGAATCCGCATTGTACCAAGCTACTTTCTATCTCCTGGATTGAATACAGTTTAAAGTCCTTCGTTTGCTCCATCATTTCCATATTAGTTTTATCCATAATTGATAAAAATAACATTCCATGCGGTTTTAACACTCGGTATGCTTCACATATGCCTTGATCAATATCATCCCAAAAATAAATGGTATGGACGGTGAATACTTTATCAAAAAAGTCATTTCTAAAAGGTAAGCTTTCAATATTGGCTACCTGTATATCCACCACCCCATCGTACAGATACTTCCTATTCCTCCTCATTGCTTCTTTGACCATCTTTTTGGAAATATCGACACCATAATTTCTGCCAAGAATATTCACTTGAGCCAATCTAGTTAATGTGGAGCCATTTCCCATTCCGACTTCCAGAATTTTTTCGTTTCCATTACTATTCAATAAGCCAATTGTCCAATCATTTATAGTATGGTTCCCTCTCTCCATATACCTGCCCACCCATTTGGAGAGAGGTCCTTTCGGATTTTTCAATTGACTCCCAATCCACTTCTGAAACATGCCTCCACCAGCTTCCTCAATATTATTGTTCTTTACCATCACTTTGGCAGCCATAACTATAACAATCAAAATGGCAAGACTGACAAACAAATAAATCCCCCTTAGATGAAAAAAATATCCCACCCGATTAAGAGAATCCACAACTACCTCTCTATAACAGAGCTTCCGTATCTCCAAGAAAATAATAATAGGGTTAAAAATAATACTGATGGCAGTAAGCATTGAAAAGATATAATCATGGCCAATCATTTGCATACTCATAAAGGATGTAATAACGATGATTAGAAAAACCAAGGAAGACTTAATTGGAATTTTCCGTTCTATACATCTATTTAAAATAAGCCAACCTAAGGCAAAACAAACAAAAGGTATGATTGATGAGTATATGAACGATGATTAATAATCATTCAGATTACCAAATCTATATGAGTACTGTAAGTTCATTAACATTATAAAAATATAAGGTTATAAACCATGATGAAGAAAATAAACTTCGTTGAGCCCTTCCATTTTTCAGAATGATTTTCACACCTTTTAGGTCTTTACTCGTTCTATCCGTTTACTGATAATTATCTTTCTATACATTCCATTTAGCATGATCGATCGATCTTCTTCCATTTTCATATTTTTTTCATGTCTACTGAACAAGTCTTCAAACCTCAAGCCAATATCTGTACCTAAAAATCTAATGATGGGTCTCAGAAGCTTTTTGGGTAATGAAAGCCGTTCATCTTTAGAGATAAACTTATCGAATATGATTATTTTACCCTCGCCTTTTAAAACCCTGATCATTTCCTGAAGACATTCATTTGCATCAGGTACGACGGAAAGGACCAAACTTCCAACTATATAGTCAAACGATTCATTATCGAATTCCATATGCTGTGCATCCATCTCCAGGAAAGTGATCGATCTATCCCCATTTTTAACCATCGCCTTTTTTAGCATATCAGCCGAAAGGTCTATCGCCGTTATCTCAAGGTCAAGGTGCTTGATCAACTCTAAATCGGCACCCGTTCCTACGCCCACAAACAGAACCTTTGCATTGTCATGAAATGATATCTCTTCAAATATACTTTTCCTGGCTTTTAAAAAGAGGGCACTGAAGGTTTTGTCATATATTGGAGACCAAACCTTATAAATTACTTTATTCCACCAATTATTCAACATCCATACCTCCCCGGCCTCTTACATACTTCTTCTATAAAGCATATGAAATCCCTTCCAAGCGGATATGTAAAGTTCATTCAGAATGCGATGTTTCCTTCCACGATAACGGTCAGGTATGCCATATCTCTAAAAAACTGTTCCCACTATTGGTTTTCTTCCTTAAATCATCATAAGTTTGCTCCTGCCGTGTCCGACATTAGGTTTCCCTGTATTTCTTTCCATAAAGAACAACCCTCCAAATCTAAAGGCCATACCTTTTTAAACACAGACCTTACACCTGCAACCATTTTAATAAATTACCTTGACTGTCATAGTAATACATTATAAGATATACCACAGGAGGTGAGGATTTGGTTCAACGACAGCTATCCTCTGACCTGCTTCGCGGACATGTAGATACGATGATTCTAAAACTCCTGCAAAGTGGCGATAAATACGGTTATGAAATCAGCAAACTGATATATATGAGTTCAAATGAGCAATATGAATTAAAGGAAGCGACCATGTATTCCAGTTTAAAACGTCTAGAAAAGGACGGATGCATCATCTCTTATTGGGGAGATGCTTCACAAGGCGGAAGAAGGAAATATTACAAAATCACCCCCATCGGGGAAGACACATATACGCAAAATAAAAATGATTGGGAACTTGCCAAGCAAATACTTGAACGCCTCTTGTAAGAAAGGAAGATGAAATGTGATTGAAAAACTGCAGGCACATGTTCATGGCATTTTTGCACCGTACAAAAATGCAAAAACAGCAAATGAATTGGAAGAAGAACTGCTGCAAAACTTACTCGAAAAATACAATGACCATAAAAAGAATGGCTCTAGTGAGCAGGAAGCATATAAGCTGACTGTGGATTCAATTGGAGAAGTATCAGAACTCATGGACTCACTCAATCTTCACTATAGTGAGCTTGAGCAAGCGGTAAACATGGACTATTCCAGACATCGCTTATTGGATTCCGACTTTCGTTCGGTTTCCGTGCATGACGGGAAATTCAATTCCTGCGATTTAAGCCGCTCTGATTTCAGCCATTCCGACCTGACGAACAGTACTTTTAAAAGCAGTAACTTAAATAAATGCATCTTTGAAAACGTCAATTTAACGAGCACCTTATTTAAAAGCGCGAATTTAAAAGGTGTAACTTTCAAGAACAGCATTTATAATAAGACCCATTTTAAAGGCTGTAATTTATCTGGTCTTACATTTGATGGGGAAACATTCAACCAAACCATTTTCGAGGGTTCTTCATTGAAAAAGGCGTCATTTCGTGATGCCACACTCATCAATGTTCAATTCCGGATGTCCGATTTAAAGAAAATCGACTTTACTGGAGCTTCGATGGATAAACTTACTTACAACTTTTTAAATGGTGCGAAGGTTGATCTTAGCAGCGTGACCATCATCTAAAGGAGGGATTTCCAATGACTTTACCAATTGCGATTGTTGTATCCACCTCAATCATTTGCGTGACCGTGTTTTTGACTGCGGTCGTATTAAAAGGAATGAGCATGGGGGAATGATTGATTAAAGAACCCTGTGCTAAGACAATACACGTCTTAGCACAGGGTTTTTACGTTTTCAATTTAAATCCATGAATTTAAAGTATGGAAGTAACAATCATCCTATATTAAGAGAAATAACCGTTTTCCTTGCTGGTAAAAACCATTGATTTTATTTTCTGACTATTATACAATAACTCAAATTAATCTATTTAACATTCCATGAAGAGAAAGAGTACGTTATAGTTTCTGTTCCAAAGAGAGCTGGTGCTTTGCTGAAAGCCAGTGTCCAGATAATAACCGAAGATCATCTCTGAGAAGTAAAGCCGAACCTTTAGTAAGCTTTACCGGTTTCCTCCGTTATAAGGGACAACATACAATTATGTTTGTAAAGGGCAGCAATGTGCTTTCTAAGCATTCCATTAAACAAGAGTGGTACCGCGAGTTCTGAATCTCGTCTCTTAATGAGACGGGATTTTTTGTTTTTATCCTGTTAAATCAATGAAAATAAAGGCAAAGCAGGTGAAGGTCTAATGCAGACACTATTATTCGTAACAGATTTATACTATGAAGCAAAAGGAAGAAATTATTATGAGGAGGATTTGTTCCTTACTTCGGAACTTAGGGAAGATTTTCAATTGGTCATTTGTCACCCTGAAGACACTGAAACATTTGAAAAGGACTTTGACCTAATTGTATTTCGAAATGCTGGTCCAGTAGCAAATTTTAAAGATAAGTATCAAGCATTCCGCAATAGAGCGGCTACTGGTTTGAAAACTTACAATTCATTTATTGGAAAGGCTGATATGAACGGGAAAGAATACTTAATTGAACTGACGAATGCCCAATTTCCTGTCATTCCAACTATCGATACCCTTGATTCTTTAAATAAACTTCCTAATGTAGCATTGTACATAGTGAAGCCGAAAGATGGTGCAGATTCCATCGGTTTGGAATTTGTCACGAAAGATGAATTGGGGGATAAAATCGATTCAGAATCAAAGAACCTATTGGTACAACCTTTTATCAACTTTGAGTATGAGGTTTCATTTTATTTTATCGATAAGGAATTTCAGTATGCTCTTTATGCACCAGACAAAGAGAAAAGATGGGAATTAAAGGAATACACACCTACAGAAAAAGATTTAGCCTTTGCTCAGCAATTTATTGAATGGAATAATCTTGATTGGGGGATTCAACGAGTTGATGCATGCCGGAATGAGCAAGGTGAACTTTTATTGGTTGAACTGGAAGATTTAAATCCCTATCTTTCCTTGCTGGAATTAACTGATGAAACCCGTCAGAACTTTGTAAAAGCGATGAAAAAGTCAATACAGAAAGCTCTTCAAGCTTAGAATAACAAAGAAAGACCTCTAATTAAGTCGTTTCAGATTGTCGCAAAAATTCGTTAACGGACGAATAAAATTTGAGTTAGGTCGAATAACTGGCTAGCCGAGATCCCACAGACGCGTGCTTTGATGAGGCTTGGCATACAGTCGGCGGCCGAGATCAAATGGAACGTTTTTTAACTAAAAAAACTGCAGGCAAACTCGCTTTTCTTCGAGTTTGTCTACAGACTGAAACGACTTTTAATTGTTAAACTATCTGTGATTTATGCCATTTCCATGCACTTTCAATAATCTCTTCCAAATCTATTGATGCTTTCCATCCAAGTTCTTCATATATCTTATTAGCTGAAGCAACCAGACGGGCTGGATCTCCAGGGCGACGGTCTGCATACTCTATGGTCGGCTTCACCCCTGTGACCTTTTCACAAGTGTCGATTACATCTTTAACCGAAAATCCTTTTCCATTCCCAAGATTGTAGATGGCCGTATCCTTCTTCCCGGACAATAGGGCTTGAAGCGCAATTATATGAGCTTTGGCTAAATCCGTTACATGAATATAATCACGAATGCAGGTGCCATCTTTCGTGTCATAGTCTGTACCAAATACGGAAATCTTCTCTCGTTGACCTAATAAATGCTGTAAAATAATAGGAATCAGATGTGTTTCCGGATCATGACTTTCACCGATTTCTGCCGACACATGTGCTCCAGCCGCATTAAAGTAGCGTAAAACGACATAGTGGAGTCCATATGCATTTGCAAAGTCGCTTAAGATTTGCTCCACCATCAATTTCGAGCGGCCATATGGATTAATCGGATCAGTTGGCTGATCTTCATCAATTATATCCACATTTGGTATACCGTAAGTAGCTGCCGTTGATGAAAAAATGAAATTCCTAACATCATGCTTGAGCATGGTATTCACTAATGTAAGAGTTGCACCAACATTATTATCATAGTATTTATAAGGGTCTTGGACAGACTCACCAACCAAGCTATTAGCAGCAAAGTGCATTACAGCTTTAATGGGATATTTAAGGAATATTTCATTCAAGACCGCTTCGTCCCCTAAATTACCTTCTACCAAGATGGCCTTCGAATCGACCAGCGAAGGAAAACCGGTTGAGAGATTATCCAGAATGACAACCTCTTCTGTATTCACTAACTCTTTTACAAGATGACTTCCAATATATCCTGCACCGCCAACGACCAAAATCATATAATATTTACCCTTTCTTTTTAAACTGACTTCTTTACGTTATAAGTTCTCCCAACAAACCTCACGCGTCTTAAGAATTGGGCGTCCCTGGATCGCACACTTTAGCCCTTTTAGCCATAATAATCCCCTCCAGGCAGTCGTGTACAATCCAAAATTGTTACTGGTCTTAGTACACTCTCTACCTAAAGGGGATAGTATCACATAGGTGTTTTCTCTATTTAAAATGGTCTATCTGATTCCTGCTTTATGCATCTTGAGGATATTTTCCATTTCTTTTATAATGTCGTCTCTTAAATCAGGACGTTGAAGGGCAAATTCAATTGTCGTTTTCACAAAGCCATCAACAACTCCTACATCATAACGTTTTCCTTCAAAATCGTAAGCGAAGACTTTTTGGATTTCATTCAGTTTTTGGATAGCATCCGTTAACTGGATTTCACCGCCAGCTCCTGTTTCCTGCTTAGCTAAGAAATCAAATATTTCCGGTGTTAGTATGTATCTTCCCATGATGGCTAAATTGGATGGTGCCGTTCCTTGTTCTGGTTTTTCAACGAATCGGTTCACTTCGTATCTTCTGCCTTCTTGAGTAAGCGGGTCAATGATGCCGTATCTATGTGTTTCATTCTCATTTACTGGCTGCACTCCAATGATGGACGAACCTGTCGCATCATATTCGTTGATTAATTGACGTAATGATGGCACATCGCTTTGAACGATGTCATCGCCTAAAAGGACTGCAAATGGCTCATCACCAATAAAGTTACGTGCACACCAAACAGCATGTCCAAGGCCTCTCGGTTCTTTTTGCCTAATGTAGTGGATATTAGCTAAATTCGATGGGTACTGTACCTTCTCCAATAAATCGAATTTCCCTTTTTCCCTCAAGTTATTCTCTAGTTCGTATGCATTATCAAAATGATCTTCTATCGCACGTTTATTCTTTCCAGTGACAATGATAATATCTTCGATTCCCGCTTTCACGGCTTCTTCTATAATATATTGAATAGTTGGTTTGTCCACTATTGGCAGCATTTCTTTTGGCATTGCCTTCGTAGCAGGCAAAAATCTAGTTCCCAATCCAGCTGCAGGAATTATAGCCTTTTTTACTTTTTTCATACTCTTGTTACTCCTCCATATCAACTTTAAAAATTAAATCCATATAATTTACAGTTTTTTCTTAATCACCATATTAATAGTAACATAGTCTGGTTTTTTGTTAAAATGTTTGTATATTCAATACTTTTTATATCCTATTTATTATATACCAATTTCTTCATAATTTAAAACTTATTGGGTAAATATTTCATCTAATTGACACTATTCACCGTCTCCAGCTTGGAACGGAACGTCTGATAAAGTAAACATGGCCCTTTCCCGAACGAATATCAGGAAAAGGCCTTATTTTCTTGATTATACGGCTGTCAGGTCCAAAGACTGACTTATTTAGTACTATTGATCATCCCATTAATTTTTTCCATGAAAGCATTCATGACTAGGTTCAACTTCAGCTCGGCTTCTTCCATCGTTTCACCTTGGATTCCGAAATAGAATTTGATTTTAGGTTCTGTCCCAGATGGCCGTAAGCATACCCATGTGCCATCCTCAAGGAAGTACTTAATTACATTTGATTTAGGTAAATCAATGACTTCTTCCTTATCGGTGCCCACCGTCAGCTTCATGCCGCTTTGATAATCCTCCTGCACAGTTACAGCTTTTCCGGCTATTTGCTTTGGAGGATCCTCACGGAATTGATTCAGTATCCCTTGAATCTGCCCAGCGCCTTCGATCCCCTTTAAGGTCAATGACTGGAGTCCCTCCAGGTAATATCCGTACTTTTCAAATATATTTAGCAAACCTTCATATAGGTCCATGCCCTGCTTTTTATAGTAGGCACACACTTCCACCGCAAGAACGGCAGCTTGGATCGCATCTTTATCACGGGCAAAATCCTTGATTAGATAGCCATAACTTTCTTCATACCCGAATAAGAATGTGTGCTTACCGCTTTTCTCATATTCGTTGATCTTTTCAGCGATGAATTTAAAACCCGTTAATACATCAATGGTCCCTAAGCCATATTCATTTGCGATCCTGCGGCCTATTTCAGAAGTCACTATCGTTTTTAAGACAACTCCATTGGGAGGTAAAGTGCGTTTCGATTTCTTTTCTTTTAAAAGATAATCCAATATTAGTGCACCAGTTTGGTTACCTGTAAGCACTACATATTCGCCATTCTTATTTTTAACGGCGATACCGAGCCGATCTGCATCCGGATCTGTTGCGATCAACAGGTCCGCCGATACCTCATTTCCTAATTCAATGGCCATTTTAAATGCTGCATGTTCTTCAGGGTTCGGTGATTTGACTGTCGAAAAATTGGGATCAGGCAATTCCTGCTCTTTAACAACATGTACCTTATCGTATCCCAGATCTTTTAAAGCCCGCCTAACCGACTTATTTGCTGTGCCATGAAGTGGTGTGAATACTACTGTCACATCAACTTCTTCGCTTAGATTTCTGTTTTCGGGCACAGTAAGCAACTTTTCATTATAAGCGGCATCGATTTCCTCTCCGACAATCTCAATGAGGCCCTGTGCTTTCAATGCCACTTCATCTTTTACCGAAATGGCAAGTTCATTTTCAATCGCATTCACGAATTCAATCACCTTATCAGCAGTAGCCGGAGGAAGCTGGGCACCATCTGGTCCGTACACTTTATAGCCATTATACTCAGGGGGATTATGACTTGCAGTGATAACGATCCCAGCATAGGCATTCAGTTCTCGAACGGCAAAGGATAACTCCGGCGTTGGTCTTAACTCATCGAATAGATAAGCCTTGATCCCTTCAGTAGCCAAGGTCTTGGCTGCTTCCAAGGCAAATTCAGGTGATTTAAAACGTGAATCGTAGGCAATCGCGACACCTCTGCGCTTTGCTTCATCACCCATCGATTGCAGATAATGGGCTAATCCCAATGTTGCTTTGCGGACTGTATAAAGATTCATTCGATTGGTACCTGCCCCAATTTCCCCGCGCATACCGCCTGTGCCAAATTCCAAGTTCTTATAAAACGCATCTTCAATATTTTTTTCATCATCTTGCATCTTGTTAAGTAATGACTTCATTTCCTCATCAAGGGCTTCGAAATTCACCCATGAGTGGTAAGAACATTTATAATCCATTTTCACATTGTCCTTCTTTCTTTCTTTCTTTCTTTCTGGTTCCCTGTTGGGAAATCTAGATGTTCTGCTAAATACTAACAGTTATCACTGAAATAAAAAAAAAGCCATTCATAGGACTTTCTTCGCTATATTATCAGCAATAAATGGATATCAGTCAATATTTTCAACATAAAAAGGTTTGTTAGGGATGGATAATCAATTGAATTTGAATGGAGGCAATAATCAGGGGATGGCGATGGATTCGGTAATCTTGGACATCAGCCCCTCCTTACCCTTAAGACAGGAGCTGATGTCCACTATAATGGATCACCTTACAAATAAATTATTCAGCTTCGGCAACAACCGTAAAGCGTTGATTGATGTGTTGCGGGTTTTCTATTTCATCAAGTACTGCAAGGGCAAAATCGGCATAGCTTACATAACTTTCACCTTTTGAGTTTACAAGAAGGTTGTCTTTCCCCAGTTTATACTCACCTGTTCTATTTCCTTGCGGATCAAAGAAGGCTGAAGGACTGATGAACGTCCATTGGATTCCAGTGGCATTATTTAAATCCTCAAGGTTCTTGGATTGATTAGATGCTGTTGCAAAGTATTCTTTCGGGAATTCAGGTGTTTCCAGTACACGTATCGTTTTCGCCTCGTCAACGAAAAGGCTTCCAGCTCCGCCAACAACGATCAGTTTAGTTTGAGGAGCCCCTTTCATGGCATCAATTAAGATTTTTCCTGCATCGACATGCAGATGTTCTTTCCCTGGTGCAGCACCAAAGGCATTCACTACCACATCAAATGCTTTAATATCTTCAGCTTTCAGATCGAATAGGTCTTTTTCCTGTACGGATGCTCCTTGAATTTGGACTTTGGCTTGATCCCTGACAATAGCCGTAACTTCATGCCCCCTAGTCAATGCTTCTTTTAAAATCATACTTCCAGCTTTTCCGCTCGCACCAATAATACCTATTTTCATTTTCAAATTCCTCCTATATCGTTTTTGAACCCTTAATTGAATTCTCAATTGTAACTGAATTACTTACATGTAATAATATAAGTTACAAGTCACTGATTTGTCAAATATATTTTATCCTGCCTTTAGTCTTATGAGTCATTACGATTGGTAAGTTTCGATTTTCGATGATATATTCCGGTTTTCGATGATATATTCCGGTTTTCGATGATATATTCCAGTTTTCGATGATATATTCCGGTTTTCGATGATATATTCCGGTTTTCGATGATATATTCCAATTTTCGATGATATATTCCGGTTTTCGATGATATATTCCG
>NZ_JBHZPE010000031.1:0-4032 GCF_042787985.1 Peribacillus sp. YIM B13481 | reverse complement strand
TTTTCGATGATATATTCCGGTTTTCGATGATATATTCCGGTTTTCGATGATATATTCCGGTTTTCGATGATATATTCCGGTTTTCGATGATATATTCCGATCTTCGCCTATATATTCCGGTTTTCGATGATATATTCCGATCTTCGCCGATATATTCCGATTTTCGATGATATATTCCGGTTTTCGCCGATAAAAAAAGCACCATTCCCTGTAGAGTTGACAAAGAATGGTGCTTTTTTCAAATATGGCGTTTCTTCCGCATTAGCAGTCCCATACAGATAGTAATGAGAGTAAAAGCAATAAAAGCCAAAAACGGAATCGTGATGAAGCCTAACCAATTAATATACTCACCGGAGCAAGGAACACCACTTTGGCACATTTCGAAATGCTGTAGTGCTGGAATTTTTTGCAGACTATAGTGATACCCTGAAACCAACATGCCCAAAATCGATAATGGGAGTATGTACCGATGGATTTTCAGGTCCTGCTCATAAAAGGCACGGCCCAATAAAATAACGAGCGGGTACATCAAGATCCTTTGATACCAACAAAAGGTACAAGGTACATAATGGAGAACCTCACTAAAATAGAGACTTCCAGCAGTGGCAATGATTGATAGGATCCACGAAAATAATAATGGCTTGTTCATCAACTATTTCTCCTTCGCTGCATCATCAACCATTTTCACTAAATCATCGATTGTATTTCCTTCAAACTTCTTGCCATTAACAAATAAGGAAGGTGTTCCAGAAACGCCTAATTCGTCGGCAATCTTCATATCCTTGTTCCATTGGTCCTCAGAATTATCGGCTTTAAAAGAGGAAACGACCTTTTTCACATCTTTGTCATTTGCGATTTCTTTCAATGTATCTTCTAGAAATTTGTCCGTAAACACATCTTCCTTTTCATATTTCGGGTCATCTGGCTGCTTATCGTACAACAGCTCATGAAATTTCCAAAAGGTATCATTTCCTAATTCTTGATAAACACTTTCCGCAAATTTAGCGGATCTAATTGAATCGACGTTAATGAACGAATAATTCATGAAATAAAATTGTGCTTTTCCAGTATCAATCAATTCACTTTGTATAGAAGGAAAGAACTTCTCCTCGAATGTCTTACACACTGGACATTTATAATCACCAAATTCCACAATTTGAACAGGAGCCGATTTTTCTCCCAAATAGGGCTGTGATTTATAATCCATTTCATATACAGCTGTATCTGTATCTTTGTCTTTCCCATTCGCTAAAAATATAAAGCCAATAATGATTACAGCGATTAACCCTATGATCCAAAACATGAATGCAGAAGATTGTTTTGAATTACCCTTTTTTTTATTAGACATCATATACCTCCATCTGTTGTAGTTGTTTAGAAATTCCTTATACAGCCATAATGGACCTATAAGCACCATTAAGGCCGATTTCAGTTCCCCCTTCCTATATGTCTCTCACCTGTAACTGATTCATTTACACGTAATAATATAAGTTTCACTATGATGTTTGTCAATTACACATACCTTTTATTTTTGCTTCTTCTTAACGGCGTTACTTGACAGGGTAAAGGTTAATGGATAAATATTATTCTTGCACCCTCAATTATAACTTGTAACTACTTGAATTACATGTTAAATAATTTATACTATATAAGAATAGAGATTTTAAAGGAGAGAAAAAAGAGATGTCCATCAGTACCCGCTTTTCCGTAGGAATCCATATATTATCTCTTTTAGAAATAAATAAAGAAGGCGTTAACACTTCTGATTTTATTGCAAAAAGTGTAAACACCAACCCAGCATTAATCAGAAAAATCACCGGCATGCTGAAGAGTGCAGGTTTAGTCAACGTTCGTCCAGGTATTGCCGGAGCGACATTGGCCAAGGAATTATCGGATATTACTTTACTTGATGTTTACCAGGCTGTTAACGTTGTATCCGATAAAGAGCTATTTGGAATCCATGAAAATCCTAATCCAGCATGCACCGTTGGAAGAAATATACAAAATACGATAGAACCCATCTTTTCAGTTGCTGAACTTGCCTTGGAAAAGGCATTGGGAGTGGTAACGATCGAGGATGTCGTTAAGGATATTTTAGAAAAGGATAAAATGAAATAATCAATGCTTCATTTCATTTTATCCTTTTCGTCGATATGAAGTGTTTTTCGAGCGGGAAGATGGTTTTAAAAGCAAAAAACACATGAGTCGGTCTCTGTGTTTTTTGCTTCTTTCTTATTTGTACTTAGGAACTTCAATCGTCAATTTATAGGAATCTAATAGACTATACAAATTATAAATTTGTTTCACTTGTTTTGTTGCCCAGCCAATATCAGTAGCATACTGGTGTGTAGCATATCCATATTTCTCTGCAGCTATAGGATTCCATCTCATTTTGTATAGCGTGTCCTGTCCAGCAGAGATATATCCTTTGGCGATAAATTCGGCTCCGCCTATGATGGCCGCTTCCGGAGTGAACCAGCCTGCATTATATGCGTATTGAGCGCCGCTGCTTAACGCTGTTCCGTCAAAAGCCCCCACTCCATACATATTATAGACCGTTTTCCCGTTCACCTTAACTCCAGTCGCCAACGGTGAAGTGCCATTCCCGGTTTCCAGCAAAGCATGTGAAATCAGGTAGATTTCATTCACCCCGTACTTTTCCCCTGCCGAAGTGAAGGTTGCAGCTTGGCCTTGTAAAATCCCTTTACCTGAAAGGATTCTATCATTCACTTCAGAAACGTTCATGTTGGTGACTTGGGAGAGCTTAACGAACTGGAACGATTTGATTGGATCATTCACAAAATTATCCGGATTGAGATTATATTCTATATCTTCCGGGCTGGCATTTACCCATGTCTTGTTATAATCCACCTCATACCAATAGTATCCGTCAGTGCCCATGACTTTTGATTTGATATTCAATGATTGATAATTGCTGACAGCACCGACTACCCAATAATTAGATCCAGCTCCGCCCCTGACACGCCATCCAGTTCCTTTTACCGTACCTTTTGTTGGATTGATTAACGTTAACCCATCCTCTCGTATGTAGGTTTTATACGTTTTATCCGTTTGACCATTAACGGCCATTTGGATTTCAACCATCTTGTCCATCGTAAGATTGTACTCTTTATCGATCCTGATTATCGATCCATTAGAACTCCCTGGACCTTCCGGCGCTTTGGCTGTTAAATATTGCGTACTTACATATCCCGTTTTTCCATTAGCTGTGACTCTTGACCAGCCATTAGACTCAGAATATACATTTACGGCCGTATTGTTTACAAGCTTGGCAATAATCGAAGCGGAAGCTGATGCAGAAGAGCGCATATTCAGACTGGAGCCATCATTCACATTTACATATTTAACTAACGTGGTTTCTTCTTCGTCTGGATTCGGATCCGGGCTTTCCGGTACAGAACCAGGCTTCGTTTCTGATAGATATTGCGTACTGACGTAACCTTCTCCGCCATACGCTATAATTTTTGACCAGCCATTTGATTCCGAGATGACTTCTACCTCTGCACCCTTGGCCAATTTCACAATGATGGAAGCACTTTCTGACGGTTTATTCCGCATATTAAGAGAACCAAAGCTTACATTTACATATTTCGTCGTCGTTTTTTCAGGTATGATTGGATTGGGAGCCGTTCCTGGCTTCGTTGTTGAAAGATAGTCAGTACTGACATACCCATCTATTCCATTGGCCTTGATCTTCGCCCAGCCTTTGGATTCCGAATACACCGTCACTTTCGTTCCTTTTGAAAGCTTCGCGACTATGCTGGCACTTTCCGTTCCGCTTTTTCGCATATTCAGAGAACCAGAGCTTACGTTTACATATTTCGTCGTCGTTTTTTCAGGTATGGTTGGATTGGGAGCCGTTCCTGGCTTCGTTGTTGAAAGATAGTCAGTACTGACATACCCATCTATTCCATTGGCCTTGATCTTCGCCCATCCTTTGGATTCCGAATACACCGTCACTTTCGTTCCTTTTGAAAGCTTCGCGACTATGCTGGCACTTTCCGTTCCGCT
>NZ_JBHZPE010000030.1:0-59126 GCF_042787985.1 Peribacillus sp. YIM B13481 | reverse complement strand
TCGTTATCAATGGGGGCTAAGGAAAATGGCCCCGGTACAATACCGGGACCATTTATTAGCTGCTTAGGCACTTTTTTATACTGTCCGTAAAATGGGGCACAGTTCATCATACTGGGCTTTTCTTTTGATATATATTTAGGTACACGAAATAAATCATTCGCTTATTTTAACCATTTTTAGTAAACTGGCAATGACTATTTTAATTAGAAGGTGAAGGGATATGAGGGAAACCTTAGTGGATGAACGGGTAAGAGGGAATGACAAAATCTGGACACGTGACTTTATCATGATCTGTTTGGCAAATCTATGCATCTTCATGGGATTTCAAATGACGATGCCGACCCTCCCGCTGTTTGTTGAGAAGCTTGGTGGTGATGACCGTCTGGTGGGGGCTGTCCTTGGAATCTTTACTTTTTCGGCCTTGCTTGTTCGGCCAATTGCCGGCAGATTATTGGAAACGAAGGGAAGGCGAATCGTTTTTATTATCGGGTTAGCCATTTTCGCATTGTCCGTGGGTTCCTTCGGTTTTATGGGCAGCATCGGCTTGTTATTCATGATGCGGATTGTACAGGGCGTCGGCTGGGGATTTTCATCAACGGCTTCAGGAACAATAGCTTCCGATATAATCCCCGCGAAACGGCGTGGTGAGGGGATGGGTTACTACGGTTTGTCGGGTAACTTAGCATTGGCATTCGGTCCATCATTGGGTCTATTTCTAGTTACGGTCCTTCCGTTTCAAGAGTTGTTCTTGATCTGTTCATTATTAGGATTGTTTGCCATCATTTCAGCATCACTTATTCGATATCAAAAAGTGGATAGTGATCCTTCGACGGCAGTGGCAGCCAAAAGGTTCGATATATATGAAAAAAGTGCCCTTCAGCCATCTTTACTCATTTTCTTCATTTCCGTCACATTTGGTGGAATTGCAACCTTCCTTCCTCTTTATACAGCGGAAAAAGGGGTAGATGGAATTCAGTGGTACTTTTTAGTATATGCAATGGCCCTCATGGTCACGAGATTATTCTCGGGTCGATTATATGACCGAAGGGGACATCGGGCAATATTCATTCCTTCAACAGTGCTCATCATGACTGGGATGCTGCTGCTTGCGTGGATGCCGGGTGAAGCGGTCCTTTACATCGCGGCAGTGCTTTATGGATTTGGGTTCGGCTCAGTTCAGCCGGCGCTTCAGGCATGGTCGATTGAAAAGACGGCAGCCAATCGAAAGGCGATGGCGAATGCAACATACTTTTCCTTTTTCGATCTTGGAGTGGGTATAGGTGCTATTGTGTTCGGACAGATAGGCTATCTCTTAGGCTATAGAAGCATCTATATCACGGCAGCAGTCTCGATTTTCATATCAATGATCGTTTATTTATGCATTATCAGGAGCGAGGAAAAGTAAAAATCAATTAAGACTTTGGATGACTTCAGTTGAAGTCATTCTTTTTTTGAGTCGGGAGGAAGACACTGGTTTCCGTTGTTTTATCAGGGTATCATCCTTAATATTTAAAAAATGGAAAAACTTTGTTATTATCAAAAAGAGAATATACATACGATGATATAAGGCCTAATAGAAGGAAGGGGAATCTGGGGATGAATGATTCTTCAAACGAAGAAATGACATTAGAAAGCAGGAAGCGCATTTTCCAAGAAGAGCTGGGTGTTTTATGGGAAAGGCGGCTCATCCCTAAATCAGAATATATCCGGATTAGCAAGGCCTACGAAAGGCATTTCCAATTAGCCCTCTATAAACAAAAGTGCTTAGAGCATGAAAAAAGGAAATCCATTCAAGGACCTGAGACGATTATCGGTGAAAGTCCCGACAAGAAGGTTCAAGATAGCCTGATTGAAGAATCTTCATTGGAATTACTGGAATCTGGTGGATTGAAAAAATCGATAATGAAAGATGAGAAGACCGGATTTGAGCCTAATGAATCAGTTTTGGAGGATAGTCTTGAACCTATCAAGGGAATCCCTGAAAGGACACCGGTTATTGAACAGCAGGAAATCAAGCGGGAGAAACCAGCAAAACCAGTAAAACCGAAGAAAACACCTGAGCAGATCAGGGAACGGAATATCTCTGTCATCCTGCTTACGGGGGTCATATTGCTTCTGTTCGGCGGGGTGATTTTGGCAACCTCTTCATGGGGGGATTTGAATGCAGTCCTGAAAGTTTTCTTCATTGGAATGGTATCCGGCATTTTTGCGGGAATGGCCTTCATCGCTTCAAAGCTGAAAATTAAACAGACCGCTTTTGCATTCCTGACGCTAGCGGGTTTATTTATCCCGATTACGATTTTATCAGCTTCATATTATCGGATTTTTGGAGAGTACCTTTCACTTAATGGTGGGGGGCGGGGGCTTCTGGGGTTTCTTGGAGGATTACTCTGCTTAGCCATTTATTTTAAGATCGCTGACTATTTTAAGTCGAAAATATTCATATTCATTTCCATATTCACGTTCGGTATTACCTGCTATTTCGGTTTAGCTTTTGTGACGCCGACTATCGAGTGGATGTTTTTGACGATTGGCATTCTTAACTTAATACTTTTATGGAATATTGAACAATTGAAAAGTCAAAAAGCCTTAACGATATTCAAACCATTCATTTTTCAATTCATCCAGTTTAAGATCATCGTGGAGGCCTTTGCGATCTTGACGTTATTTTCAAGTAACTTTGTCTATTCGCTAACGTTGATGGTCTTTTCTGTTTTGTTTTTAGTTTTTTCCGTTAAATTCCAAAAGAAACATTATGAAATGGCTTTTAGTGCCGTTTTCACTTATGGATATATCCATTTTGTTTTTAATTCATTTTTAAGTGAGTACGTGGTCATTGCTTTTGCACTTGTACCAATCATTTTTACAGCTCTTTCAAAATATCTGGCCAAATTCAAAATGAATAAGCTTTCCAGGAATTTCATGTTTACCAGTTTGATTGAGAGCGGGATTGTCTTCCTATATATAAACGCAATGGTGTACCAGGAAAACTATGCGCAAATATTCATCGCGCTCATGATAGTATCCGCACAGCTTGTCTATGTTTCCCTTCAATCGAGAAATTCAAGCTTCACGTACCCGGCGGTTGTTGTTTTCAACTTAGCGTTCGTATATCTTTTCTTTGCCTTGCCAGTCTCTTTTTCTACCGTTTTAAATCTGATTTTTATCCTTCAGGTCATTCAATATCTTGGATTATATTTATATAACCACCCAAGGTACAGCCTGTTTAGGAGGAGTATCTTACTTATCTCCCCAATGATCATGTTAATGATACTGACCAGTAAATTCAGCGAGATGGATTGGCTTGCAGTTAGCGCCGCCCTCGCCATGATCTCTGGACTTTTCTTCATCACATATATAAAAGACGATACAAAGCATATGAAGGAAAACGCCATTTACGGATTTCCAATCACTTTCGTTCTGGCTTTGGTTGCTTTCTATCCATATTTGTTGGAAAGTTTAGAGTGGGCCCGTTCAAATATCCCGGTCAGCCTCTATTTAATGGGGGTTTCCCTGATTTCCATCGGTGGGGCTTACACATTAAAAAAGGGATATCATAAATTCTTTCCTGTTTTTGCATATAGTGGTCAGATTCTTTCCTTCCTTTCCTTTTTATGGATTCCGTTCAATTCACTGAATCCTTTAGAGGCAAGCGGAGTGATTGCCGTAGCTGCTGCAATAAATGGTTGGTCCGTCCATATACATCGGAAGCACATATTCTGGGTGCCTGTCGTGATTTCAAGTGCCGGCTTATATGCTTCGCTCTACGATGTTTTTGATTTTGGTTCAATGGTGTTGAAGATTGCGTTCGTGCTGACCGGCCCTATTATCTTTTTCCTTTTAGGGGAATGGCTTGGGAATTATTCGAAAAATGGGAAACAGTACTTCATTTACGCAAGTCACCTTGCCAATATACTGGCGATTCCTGTTGGATATTTGCTCATTGTCAATACGGAAAGTTCACCGTTCCTATATACTGCACAGCTGTTGATCTATATTTTGAGTGTTTGGCGGGCACATGTGAAATGGGAAAAATACGTTTTTACGTACCTAGGGTTTTCAGTTCTTTTCCTACAGGTCCACTTATTTTTGGCAAACATGGGGCAAATGGTATTCATTACATCAATATGCTTGATGATAACAACTGGAATCATAACCATTCTGTGGGCGGTTTCCAATAAGAATTGGAAAGGCATCATGGAGTATTACCTTATTCCATTCATTCATTTAGGCATAAGCATATCCATATTGGAAACGGCAATCCGGGATTTTCCGCTTGACTGGGGATTGGTCTGGGTCGGGGTGATGACTGTACAGTTCTTGTTTACCTGGTATCTGCTCATGAAAAGGAATTGGCGGAACTATGTAGTGGTTCCTCTAAGCCTGGCGTTCATTTTTTACAATATGTATGTAAATACATTACCCCTGATTATGACGATTATCGTATTATTTTTATGCACGGCTGTGATGGTGTTTGCCAGCAGTCGCCATTTCAAAGGATTGGTCAGCCAAGAGGAATCGAAGAGATTCATTGATTATTATAGGATTTATGGCTTGTTATATCTATGTACTCTGAATCTGGAAGTGTTTACGAGCGATACAGGTTCTGCGATTTTGGGGATTTTTGTTTCCCTGCTGTTGCCTAGCTACTTCATCTTGATGAGAAGGCTCACGATCTATAAGAATGAAAGAAGCATTTACTCAGGGATAGCGGCCATCATCGGAATTTTTCCGTTTATCATGATCAAAGACTATGCACATACACTCCCAATCTTCACGAGTTTGGCTGTTCTTATTGGCTGTATGGCAGGAATGTTGTTGTTGAGCAGGCTGTATTCCAGCGGGTTACTCAAGAAAAACGGATCAGGCATCACCAGCTTTGATCCCTTCAGAATCTATGGTTTATTCTTTATGATCGATTTGAATGTAGAGGTTTTTAATAAAACTGATCAACTGTTACTCAAAGTCTTTGTATCGCTCTTGTTAACCGCTTATTTCATTTTCCTGAGAAGCTTCACAAAGGAAAAGCAAGAACGGAAAATCTATTCCAATATTGCTGCTATAGTCAGTCTGTATCCTTTCCTAATCATCGTCATCTATGCCGACAGCCTCTCTGTTGTAATGGGATTGATGGTCCTTTTCAGCTGTATGTTAGGAATGCTATTTTTAAGCCGACGTTATTTCACTGGATTAATCAAAAGGGAAGAAACAGGTATAACCATCGATGCATACAGAGTATATGGCCTGCTATTTTTACTTGCCATGAATAGGGGAGTTGCAGTAACTGAAACACCAAGCCAGTTACTCCAGGTTTTTGCATCACTCTTGATCACGGTTTACTTCATCCTGATTGGCAGTTTCACAAAGGATGTAAAAGAAAAGGGCATCTATGTTTGGCTGACGGGAATTCTCAGTTTGTATCCGTATTGGACCATCATCATGTATGCGGACACGTTACGGCCTTTCGTTGAAACGACAATCCTTTTTGGGTGTACGGCCATGATGGTACTATTAAGCAGGAAATTCTTTAAAGGCATGCTGAATAAAGGCGGGGCAGGACTTCAATTGGATTTTTACAGAGTCTATGGTCTGCTGTTCCTTCTTGCCATGAACATGGATGTTTTGACTGGGGAACCACAATTCATTCTCGAAATCATCGTGGCACTTCTGATTCCGGCCTATTTCATTTTAATGAGAAGCACGACGACAGGAACGATGGAAAGAAAAATCCAATTGGCTGCAGCGATATTGTTCAGTCTTTATCCCTATTGGGTCATCACCGATCAATTTACGATACCAGCGGTACTTGAGGTGGAGGTAAATATTCTGCCGCTTTTCATTATCAGCACCATTCTGCTGAGGAAAATCTTTGTTAAAGGAAAAATCACACAATATATTGAGATTGGTATTGTTTCCCTCCTGTTTTCAGTTTTGATCATTGATGCAATGGCGGGCAACACCTTATATGATGCGCTCATTATCGGAACAGTGTCATTGGCTGCTATGCTCTTTGGATTCATGATGAAATACAAATCCTATTTCATCGCTGGAACTGGCACCATTTTATTCAATGTCTATATGAATACCAACTCGATGTGGGGCGAGATGCCCTGGTGGCTGTATTTAATCATCGGCGGAGGGCTCCTTATCGGGATTGCATCTCTCTTTGAATGGAAAAAACAAAAAGACAACCGGACATCGAAGGAGGTTCTTGAGAAAAATAAACAAAGGATCAAGAATTGGTTCAATCGTTGGAATTAATTAATCGTATTGTTAAACCACTGTAAGGTTAATGAAGAAGAAGCGCTAAGCGGCGTTACGAATAATAGAGCATCAAAAAAACGCTTGGATTTTCCAAGCGTTTTTTTGATGCTCAAGACGAACAAGAGCTGCATGAAGAACAGCTAGAAGAGGAATCAGAACTGCTGTCATGGGAACTGTTATGATCACCACCATGAACGGCATGACCGGATTCAGAGGAAACCGCGGTCGGTTCTTTCCCAAAAATATCTTTAAATTCACTGTCAAAATCATCGGTGCTGGCATAAGTGAAATAGGCAGGAGCTGCGTAGTCCGTCTGGTTGTAATTTTTCTGCCAATTCAATTCTTTCAAGGGACGATTTTCTTTAAATTGGGAAGTGAAACATTCAAAGGTCCGTTCCGCTTGGGCACTTGTCGGTTTTCGCATATATTTCTCTTTTAACTGCTCCAGTTCCATCGTTTCAAAATCGCGGAGAAACGTTAGCCCTTTATCATGCTTGAAAAACTTGCCCCATTTTTGGATTGAAGGGGAGTCAACCGTAAATAGCTGTATATAGTAAAAGTCAAAAAGAGTGCGTTCTTCAGGTTTGAAAACGGGTTGTGAATGAGGATGGTGCTGAATGGCCCTACCGATGAAAGTCTGGCAAAACTCATTATATTCCTGTCCATAATCCAGCATGATATGCCACAACTCATCGATGACTGAATTAAACATTTCAACTTTTCCAAACACAGCAGCCATAATCAAGTAGCGTTTCAATTCACGCCATGCCTGATTGACCCTTATCTGTGAATCCCTTGGATGCTTCAGTCGGAATTCAGTATTGACCTTTTCCATATAATCGATATCCAGTGCTTTGTTAAGCTTTTCTATCAATGCTTCTGAAACGATTTCCGTTGCATGCAGATCTAAAGTTTCCGCATGGTATTTACGGAATTCATTTTGATAGCGTTCCAATTTTGCCGGCTCACTTTGCCTTTTCATGAAATTGACCAGGAAAACAGCAAAAATTGCCGCGAGAATGACATAAAAGAAGGTCATTTTGTTCACTCCTCTTAATCTATGGATATATTACTTTAACATTATCTTACATGTTATTGGAAGGGATTGTAAGTCATTACTGTGATTTTTAACCCTGAAACGGGATGCGTCCTTTTTTTGGTATGGAAGGGCTATTTAATTGCAAAGATCAAGCACTTCAAATAATGCCTCCAATCTAGTATAGTTAGTAAGGAAAAGGGGTGAAGGCATGTACTTGACAGTAAAAGAGACTGCGGAATATTTATCGATGCCGGAATCTTATATAGAAAGTTTGATCGTTCAAAATAAAATTCGCACCGTTCATGACGGTGAGCAGGTATATAATAACATTTAGACAAAACTATGTTATTCCCTTTAAAAACCTTTAAACACATTGATGTGTCTGGGTTTTTAAGGGGGTATTTTTTTATCTAATATTTTGAAAATTGAGACAGAATATAAACTTTATGCTATTCTTAATAGGGGAATATACGTTTGTATTTTGGGCAGGAGGATAGAAAATGGATAGCAAAATAACCAACAATAATACAAATAAAGTAATCGAGGTATTATAAAGCTGTACAATATATGCAAGATACATTTGTTAGGACAACATTTGTATCCACAAATAGTATAGTTCAAGGTGAATAAACACCTATTTTATGGAAAAAATCATTGGAGAATATGGCATAGTGATAGATTTTGCTTACCGGTCTTTTGTCTGGACCAATGAGGCAAAAGGAAAGGCTGCTGTCCATTGTGTAATAATAGGTTTTTCAAAAGGTACCCTCAAGAAAAAGAAAATTTTTGACGGTGACGAAGTAATACTTACCCAAAATATCAATCCTTATCTAGTAGATGCTCCTACTGTGTTTATTGAAAGCAGGAAAAATCCTCTCGTGAATGTTGCTAAAATAAATTATGGAAGTATGCCCATAGATAATGGATTTTTGATACTATCGAATGATGAAAAAAAACAGTGTGTAGATGAGAATCCCGACACAGAAATCTTATTAAAAAGATATGTTGGCGGTGACGAACTAATAAATAATAAAATTCGTTGGTGTTTATGGCTCAAAGATACTCCAGACCCCAGATTAATTCGGAAATCAAGATTTATTATGGACCGGATTAGAAACACAAAACAATTTAGAGAAACCAGTAAAAGAATAGCTACTAATAAATTAGCTGATTATCCTATGCTATTCGGTGAAATAAGACAGCCTGACAGTCAATATATAGCTATCCCAAAAGTATCATCCGAAAGAAGACGTTACATCCCTATATCAATTGTTGAACCTAACGTAATTGCAAATGGGAGTTTACTAATTATTTCTGAAGCCAATTTGTATAATTTCGGCATATTAACATCAAATGTACACATGGCCTGGATGAGGACGACTTGTGGTCGTATGAAAAGCGATTATCAATATTCTGCCAGTGCTGCCAACAGAAACATGAAAAGACCGCAATGCTTTCTTGAAGAAGAACATTGCAGCCTTTTGTTTCTTTGTTTCAGAGGTGAAAATAAATAGTGAGTTCTTAGAAATCTATAACGTGATATTATGACTCCTACGAAAAATCTGCTAAAAATGGTCACTGAAAGAATAGGGTCTTCTAAAATGGCCAACACACCCAAATACTCCAAAGCCAAATGGCTGCCATAAATCCATATTACTAATCATCAATTAAGGGTTCACGAAAAGACTCTTTTCTATCTTCGACTATCATGCGCAATCCACGCTTTGGTCTGAGTGTAATAGACGGAAGTGGTTTTACTTCATGATGGTCCGGCGCAAGCTTTATCCGATATCGTTGAGCAATGCACGCTAAAACAAGCACAGCTTCCATCATTGCGAAATGATTACCGATACAAACTCTCGCCCCTCCGCCAAATGGAAAGTAAGCGAACGGAGGTAGAGTTTTCACAAAGTTGTTTTCAAATCGCTCAGGATTAAAAGACTCTGGATTATCAAAATACTCTGGCTTGTGGTGCATCACATACTGACTTAACAAGAGCATATCGCCTTTTTTAAAATGATATCCTCCTATTACCACATCCTCCTCCACTTTCCGTGATACTATATAGCCAGGCGGGTATATGCGCATTGATTCATTGATAATATTTTGTGTGTACGTTAATTTCATATAATCGCCAGGAGTAGGGTTACGATTGCCGATTACGCTATCTATTTCATTGAAAAGTTTAGTTTCCACTTCAGGGTGTTGTGAAAGCAAGTATAAGGTCCAGGAAAGCACGTTTGCAGTTGTTTCGTGACCGGCAAGGAAAATGGTCATTAGCTCATCACGTACCTGCTGGTTTGTCATAGCTAAGCCATCCTCATCATCTCGAGCATCCATTAGAATCCCAAGCATGTCCTCATGTCTCTCTGCATCTGCCCTACGTTTTTCAATAAAGTTATAAATCACTGTATCAAGTCTTTGTATCGAATTTTTAAATTCACGGTTATTTTTAGTCGGAACCCATAGTGGCAATTGAAGAAGTGTTCTCATCCTTTTAACAGCAATTCTCATAGATGCTTCTATAGGTTCCCCGAGCTCGTCATATCCTTCTTTGAGGTTCATACTGAACATGGTCTTGCTGATAATACCGAGAGCAAGGCTCATCATATCCTCCGTAATAATCCGTTCTTCCCTGTTTTTCCAATCGGAAATATAGTTCATTGTTATATCAATCATATCCTGTGCATAATTGCTAATATGAGACCTTTTGAAAGAAGGTTGAATAAGCCTTCTTTGGCGCATGTGAATTTCTTTTTCACTTGTAAGAAGGCCTTCTCCAAGTAATGGTTTTAAAGCATGGAAGTCCTTAGATTTCAAGAAGGATTTTTGTTTTGTTACAAGTACCTGCTTAATTAAATCTGGATTTGAAATGAAGTAAACATTTTGGAAAGGTCCAAAACGAATTTTAGCAACATCTCCATATTCTTTTGCTAAGTGGGTAAGAAAGCCAAGTGTATCTGAAATAAACTCCTTTGAATGGCCAGTAATTAGTCTTCCTTTTGGGCCCTTGGGAGAATCATGTGAAAAATCTGTGTCACTCAATGGTTTGTTCCTCCATTTCGAAATAATTACTTGTAATCATTCTATGAGGAAAGTATAAATTGGTTTGGACAGGTTGTTAAAAAGAAGACTAACAAATATTTTTTTTAAAAAAAGTTTAAACAAATTGAATGAAATTACAAATGTGGATAATGGAGTTAGTATAGTTTCATGGACACATTTTAGTTAAGTCCTTACAATGATTTTTGAGAGGATGTGTCCGTCTTGGAACGTAAGAATACAGGTGAAAAATATAATAATGAATTCAAGAAGACTATTGTTTGAAAAATGTTATCCTTATCCTTAGTAGCTGCTCCAAAATATTTTTTATTGGATTTGAAAACTAAGTTTGATTGTTTATAAAAGACTGATCATTAGTAATTTGTTTCTGGAAGAGATTGGCGATTCGATCAGGAGCTGTCTCGTGATGAACGGGTAGAGGGAGGCTACATCTAATAGGTTAACTTTCACCAAAATTGGCAGCCCTTAAGAGTAGCCCTTTTATGTACTATCAATAAAAGTGACGTCAATAGGTAATTACATACCTGAGACAAAATAAGTCTGTACGTAATTAATCACCGACAGTGTAGTCGCAGGTCTCATTTTACAACAAAAAATGTTTAGTCTCAGTGAATCGTATTGAAGAAGTTTTACTGGCATATAAACTATTTTATGTAGGTTGCTATCGAGCAAAAGAAAGATGTCTATGTTAGCTATGAAGGAGTGACGAATTAATTGTATATAACAGTAGAGGAAACGGCTGATTACTTATCGGTGTCTGTACCATATGTGGAGAAATTAATTTTACAAGGGAAAATAAGAGTTTTGCATGACGGTGAGGGTGAAGTATTGGTCTACAAGGAACAGTTCAAGACCCATTTTGAACAGCTTGAGAAATATAAAAAGTTAGTGGAGGAGTTGGAGAATGAACCAATTCCAGAAGATAAAGATATTAAAGATGAAGACTAATAAAGGCTAATACCTACGTTTATCTAACAACCTTAATGTCAGATCTTCAGCTCGTTACAGGGACATAAAATTATATTTATATAAATTAAAATTACATTGGGAATACAAAGCGTAAACTGGATAAAAACAATTCAGATTATAATAATATAGTTTTATCTAAATGTTATTATATATTCGCCTGTTAATTATTAAGGGTTTTGTCCTTCTTTTAGTTTTATCCCAATTAAAAATACAGTGATATCAAAGATTAATTAGTTTTATCTCATAGTAATTTATAATATACACCCATCATTTGATTTTTAAAGAGCAGTTTAATATGCATCTTGAACAGATGGAGAAGTATAAGAAGCAATTAGCGGATTATTATAACGAGCCCATCCCCGAAGATATCGATGTGAAGGATGAGGATTAGCATCTGCCCATTTGGCAGATGTTTTTTCATGCATGAATGGCAGTGGAATTAAGGAACCGGATGTTCTAAAAAGGTCTTATCTAACGTCCGCATAATGGGGCTTACTGATGATTCAAATAATTTTGTTGTCAATGTAAGGTATTTGTAGTAGAATCCCTCAATTCCGTGTAAAATAGGAATTATCACAGCAGAATGGTAGTTAGGAGATAGGTAAGTGGTAAAAGAGTATTTGCAAAGCGAAGGTTTTTCAAGGTTAATTACATTAATTGTGTTAGTCCTCTTTTTAATAAGCATCGGAAGTATGGTTAATATCGTGTTATTCACATTTGTTTTCACTTTCTTGATGGGAAGGCTGGAGCAATTTATCATGATTCGGCTAAATAAAGTGATGCATATCAACTCAAAGGTTGTTATTAGCTTTTTATATGCAGTCGTTATTTCTTGTTTAGCCATCGTTCTTTATAAATATCTACCGGTCATAACGTTGCAATTTACGGAATTAGTTACACAAATCGTTTTCTTCTTTCAACATCCTCCCGATAGTCGGGTCATTCAATACGCCATTAGTTTAATGAACGAGAACGGATCGCCGCTCGATCTTCAAAAACAGATGAATACTCTTTATCTTTATGTATCTGATTTCGGCAAACTGGCATTACAGATTTTCCTTTCTATACTGCTTAGTCTATTTTTCTTATTGGAAAAAGATAAAATTATTCGTTTTACTTCTAAATTTAAGCGGGGTAAATTCAAATCCTTCTTTATAAATCTTGGTCACTTTGGAGTTAAGTTCATCAATTCTTTCGGAAAGGTAATTGAGGTCCAGTTCTTAATAGCCATTACGAATGCAGTCCTTTCGGTATTTTTCTTATGGATTCTTGGATTTCCACAGTTGATCGGTCTAGGAATTATGATTTTCTTCCTAGGGTTGATTCCGGTTGCAGGAGTTATTATCTCCTTAGTTCCACTTAGCATGATTGCCTACAGTATCGGCGGTATGCCAAAAGTGATTGCTGTGTTTATCATGATTGTTGTGATCCATTCACTTGAAAGCTATATTTTAAATCCGAAATTCATGTCGGCAAAAACAAATCTTCCAACATTTTTCACCTTTATCATCCTATTGTTTTCCGAGCATTTCCTTGGGATATGGGGATTGATCATCGGGATACCGATCTTCATCTTCCTGTTGGATATGTTAGATATTGAAGAGGGGACTAAGGAAGTCCCATGATAATCATTTAAGCAGCGGCCACGCTAATTTGGCCGCTGCTTATTTTTGTTCGATTAAACCTTTAGAAAGTTGGCACTATCTGTTTCCAATATAATAACCATTAATTGGAATAGAGGTGAAAAAAGTCTGTGTGTTTACTCATTAAAGCATAATTACGTTTCTAATTTACTGAGTTAATTGATTAATAATTTATTTTACTAAAGTTAATTGTCCGACTTTTTATTGCATAAAAAAACAAATAAACGTATAATATTCTTGAAGGAATAAACTGAATCTTCTATAAAATTAGATTTATCTGTTTTTTTTTGAAAAAAATAGAGTTTACGAGAGAGAAGAGGGGATTATTTTGAAAAAGGTTTCTTTTTTAGTTTTTGCCATGGTAACTTCTTTGTTATTAGTCATGACAGGATGCGGGAAGGATAAGGAAGTCTCGACAACCAGTAAAGAAGAAGAGTCCAGTGGAAAAACACTCAGGATCGTGACGGACGCCAATTATGCTCCATTTGAATTTCTTGAAGGTGATAAGATTGTAGGATTCGATGTTGATTTCATCAATGCTGTTGCTAAAGAAGCGGGTTATGAAGTTAAATTGGAAACCGTTGGTTGGGATCCGATTTTTGTTGAAATTGAATCTAAGAGAGCGGATGTCGCAATTTCTGCGATTACTGTGAATGACGAAAGAAAACAATCTTATGATTTTTCGGTTCCTTACTTTTTATCCACAAACAAGATTCTCGTTCCAGAGAAAAGTGATATAAAATCAGGAAATGAATTGAAAGGGAAGGTCATTGCCGTTCAGACTGGTACAACCGGACAGGAAGCGGTAGAGAAACTCCTTGGAAAAAATCACAAGGACATCAAGAAATTCGAAAATAATAACCTGGCCATTCAGGAATTACTAAAAGGGGGAGCTTCGGCTGTCGTAGCTGATAATACGGTTGTTGAAGAATATGTGAAAAATAACCCAGATCAAAAACTGAAAGTCGTTGAAGATAGCAATAGTTTCAATAAGGAATTCTATGGTCTTATGTTCCCAAAAGGCAGTGAATTGAAATCGGAGTTCGATAAAGCAGTGAATGCCATTTATAAAAATGGTAAATACGCAGAAATTTATAAAGAGTGGTTTGGTACTGATCCAGATATCGAAACATTGAAAGCACAACAATAAAAACAAGTGGATAGTAGAAGATTGCGTAACTTTACGTGTGAAGTTACGCAGTTTTTTTGGTCTTTAGGAGGGGAACGGAATGAGTTTTCGCTGGGATATTATTTTTGAATATGCTCCTTTCTTATTAAAAGGAACATTACTTACTATAGGGCTGTCGGTTTCCTCCATCCTCATCGGAACCTTTTTGGGGTTATTGATCGGTTTAGGGAAAATCATGAGAAACAAAATGCTTGCCTTTCCATTTTACTGTTATGTCACGGTTTTTCGCGGAACACCGCTATTAGTTCAAATCTTTTTAATCCATTTTGGCATTGTGCCCTTTTTTACCGGGGAAACGAATGCAGTAACTGCTGGGGTCATTGCTTTATCTTTAAATGCAGCCGCATATATTGCGGAAATTTTCCGTGCGGGCATTCAATCCATCGATAAAGGGCAAATGGAAGGGGCACGTTCATTGGGAATGACCCATACCCAAACAATGATTCATATTGTATTACCTCAAGCTTTTAAACGAATGATCCCTCCGTTGGGAAATGAATTCATCGTATTATTGAAGGATTCATCCCTGCTTTGTGTCATTGCAGCACCAGAATTAATGTATTGGGGGAAAGCGATGGGGAGTCAGTATTTTAAAGTTTGGGAGCCATATTTGGCATGTGCCTTCATTTATTTATTCCTGACCCTCATTTTAAGTTTCGTATTAAATAGACTCGAAAGAAGGTTGAAAACAGAATGATCAAGGTCGAGAATCTAAAGAAGTCATTTGGGGAAAATGAAGTATTGAAAAATATCAATGCAATCGTTGCACCTCAGGAAGTAGTGGTGGTAATTGGGCCTTCTGGATCGGGTAAATCCACTTTCCTTAGGTGTATCAATCAACTTGAAACGATAACGGGAGGCCATATTTTCATCGAGGGACTTGATACGACAGACAAGAAGGTCAATATCAATAAAGTTCGAACGGAAGTTGGCATGGTATTTCAGCATTTTAACTTATTCCCACATAAGACTGTTCTTGAGAATATTATGCTCTCGCCTTTAAAGGTCCGCAAGATTTCCAAAGAACAGGCTTCCCAAAGAGGCATTGAACTGCTTAAGAAAGTGGGGCTTGCCGAGAAAGCAAACGCATACCCGGATTCATTATCGGGGGGACAAAAGCAACGTGTGGCAATCGCCAGGGCGTTGGCGATGGAACCCAAAATCATGTTATTCGATGAGCCGACTTCCGCTCTTGATCCGGAAATGGTCGGTGAAGTCCTTGAGGTCATGAAGCAACTGGCCAAGGAGGGCATGACCATGGTGGTGGTGACCCATGAGATGGGGTTCGCAAAAGAAGTTGGCGATCGCGTGATTTTCATGGATGAAGGTTATATTATCGAAGAAAATATCCCCAGTGAGATTTTTGATAATCCCCAGCAGGGAAGAACCAGAGCCTTCTTGAGTAAAGTGCTATAATTACGCTTTTTAAAAAAAACCTTCCGTTAATGGAGGTTTTTTTTAGGAACATATCATTGGCTTCATTTGATGCATGAAGCGCCTAAAAGCGATTCAGGGCTTTTACCGAGCACAAGCATACTGATTTTGGCATATCCAATATTTTTATATTGGGAGAAGGTCTGAAGTAATACCTGGAAATTCGGATCATCCTTTAACTTTTGAACTTCCTCTATATATAATCTAATAACGGAGGGCATAACGAATTCAGGGGTACATTCGTTAGGGGTTACATCCATGATTAATGTCCCCATAAATTGATATTTAAATTGAAAAGCCCGTGTTAAGGCAACGACATGGAGCAGTTTATTAAATAGTTCGGGGTGTGAACTTTTAATTTTCTCCAGAGTTGCTTCTGCTGCATGTAACTCATCGACATTAGATAAAGTGATCATGAATATCTCCTTTCCGAAACTATGGAATCCATCGGCATTTACCGTGCTTACCAAGTCTAACCCCGCCCTTACGTATTGTAAAATGGTTAGATGTTATCATGTGCATAACCAAAATCTATGATAGTGCTTACAACGATCATGCCTTTTAATTCACTCTTTATGTGACAACGCTTCCCTCGTATATTTCAGCCATTCTTTTGCAGCGCATGAAAGGTAATGGTCCTTACTCCAAATGAATCCCAAATTCCAACTAATGGAGGGGGTTTTAACCTTGATGGACTTTACGCGTTCATCCTTACGACATAAACTTTCAGGCAATAGAGAAACGCCAAGTCTACAGTAGACCATTTCCTCAATAAAATCCCAGCGTGAGCTTTCCGTGACGATATGTGGAGAGAAACCTGCTTCATTACAGGATGAAATGACGAGATCACGAAGGACGTAATCTTTATTGAATAAGATGAAAGACTCGTTTTCCAGGTCGGCCAAATCGATTTCTTCCCGACAAGCATATTGATGGGAGGGATGAACTATCAAGTTGATGTCTTCTTTTAAAAAAGCAAAATGATGAAAAAGTGCGGTGTTGGTTGGCAGGACTATTACGCCTATATCAATTAAGTCATTTTGGACTGATTCTTCAATTTTCTTTGAACCATCCTCTACTAATTGAAAGGTAATATTGGGATAGTCCTCATGGAAACGGCTAAGAATTCGGGGGAAGAAAGAGGCGTCGATGATCGGCGGCAAACCGATGCGTATATGCCCCTTTTTTAAACCTAATAAATTGTCCATTTCCGTTTCTAAATTGTGAAAGGCCTTATCAATCAATTTTGCCTGCTCTAAGACGACCCTGCCAGCATCGGTCAAGATCATTTGCTTACGGGAACGATCAAAAAGTTCAACGCCTAGCTCGGTTTCCAGGTTTTTAATCATCTTGCTTATAGTCGGCTGGGTAATGAATAAATGATCGGCAGCCCGAGTAAAGCTATTGAATTTGGTTACCTCTATAAAGTATTGCAAATGTTTAATATCCATTGCTTCACCTGTTATCCTCATTAAAATTACTTTCATTTTACCTGTAAACGGAAGTGTTTGTAAAACATGATAAGTATTGAGTTACCTAATGTTCATGCTCGCATAAAGAAGCTGGATTCCAAAGGGAACCCAGCTTCTCTAGGACAGGCCATAAGAAAAGTTTGCAGCACATTTTATTTGACCAATAAGACAGGCACAGGGGAATGCTGGACGATGTAGTGACTCACGCTGCCCAGGAATTCCTTGAAACCACTCAATCCGCGGCTGCCCATGATGATAAGGTCACAATTCTGGGATTGTGCATGTTCCAATAAAGCCGTGATGGCTGAACCTTCTACGACAAATGTTTGGGATGGATTCGGGATTTCGGATAATAGCGCTTCCGCTTTTTTTATTACTTCATTGCCATACTTGAGCATGGATTCTTCAATTTCCTGAAAAGCATTGCCATATATATATGGTTTGATTGGAAGTGTAACAGCGTGAAGTACCTGGATTTCGATAGAGGGATCCAGCTTCGTTAATTCAATCGCTTTTTCTAAGGATTTAAGCGCCAATTCAGATTCATCATAAGCAACTAATATTTTTGAACATAGCATGATCTTGTCCTTCCCTTCTTTTGAAGAATATACTAATAGTATATCAGTCTAAATCTTTCGCACAGTTTCATATATTGTAAATTTTGTGAATATTTATTGAAGTTTACGTTAACGTCAATGTTAAAATAAAGGTAAATAATCCCTTTGCAAAGCGTGGTTTTAACACATGTATACCATTTCTGAGTTAGCAAAAGAATTCGAATTGACGACAAGGACTCTCCGATATTATGAGGAACTGGGTATGCTCAGGCCAAAGCGTACTGAAACGGGAAGAAGAGTTTATCGAAAGAAAGAATACGCACAACTCAAAATCATAATGCGCGGTAAGAAGTATGGGTTTTCGTTAGTGGAAATTAAGGATATTGTCCTTTTATTCGATAAGGATGGGACGGGTATTAAGCAATTGGAAAAAACGATAGAAACGGCAGGACAGAAATTAAGCGAAATAAATGAACGCATTAAAGAGCTGGATGGATTGAAGCAGGATTTTGAACAGGTAATCAAAGGCTTTACCGAAACCCTTTGTGAATTGAAGGTGAAACAGGCAAGCGGTGAAATTAATATTGAAAATAGGTTTTATGATCGTGAAAGATGAATATATATTCTAGACGAAACAAATGGGGTGAGGAATTGGAAATTCAAGAAAGCATTGCAGTGGTGACTGGCGGGGCATCAGGTCTGGGAGCGGCGACAGTAAGAAATATCATTAAAAAAGGAGGAAAAGCGGTCATATGTGACCTCTCGGAAGAAAATGGCGCTAAACTGGTGCAAGAATTGGGAGATTCAGTCCTTTTTGTTAAAACGGATGTAACAAGTGAAGAAAGCGTATTGGGAGCGTTGGAAAAAGGAATTGAAAAATTCCAGAGTATCAACACGGTCGTCAACTGTGCTGGTATTGCAATTGCTGAGAAGGTCATAGGCAGGAAAGGTGTACATGAATTGAAAGCGTTCTCAAATGTGGTGACAATCAATTTGGTCGGTACATTTAACGTGATCCGGCTTGCAGCTGAAAAAATGGCCGAAAATGAGCCTAACCAAGAGGGGGAGCGCGGGGTCATTATCAATACTGCTTCGGTAGCTGCCTTTGAAGGACAAATCGGACAAGCTGCATATAGTGCCTCCAAGGGAGGGATTGTTGGGATGACCCTGCCGGTTGCAAGGGAGCTTGCAGCCAAGGGGATACGTGTTGTATCGATTGCACCGGGTCTATTCCAAACTCCGATGTTCGATTCATTGCCTGATGAAGCAAGGACGTCATTAGGTAAAACCGTGCCATTCCCTTCAAGGCTCGGGTATCCCGAAGAGTACGCTAAACTAACGGAAAGCATCATAACGAATCCAATGCTGAATGGGGAAACCATCAGACTGGATGGGGCCATACGAATGTCACCCAGGTAAGTGTGAATTCCCTTCAGAAAAGACAATGCCATTTATTGTGATTATTTGAAAAAGGGCCTTCCTAAATGAAAAGGCCTTGGACAAAGCCGTACATGAGGAGATAAAACAGATGAAACATCCATATCTAAGTGAAGATCATGAGATTTTCCGCAAATCATTCCGAAAATTTTTGGAGAAAGAAGCAGTTCCCCACTATGAACAATGGGAAGAAGAGAAAATCATTCCCAGATCATTTTGGGTGAAAATGGGGAAACAGGGTTTTTTATGTCCGGATCTTGGTGAAGAGTATGGGGGTTCCGGGGTAGATTGGGGCTTTTCGGTCATTATTAATGAGGAATTGGAAAGAGTGGGTTCTGGTTTCATTGGTTTCGGACTACACAGTGACATCACTGTTCCTTATATTGCCGCATACGGAAATGGGTCGCAGAAACAGCGCTGGCTTCCAAAATGCACGACAGGGGAAATCATTACAGCCATCGCGATGACAGAGCCTGGAACAGGTTCGGATTTAGCCAATATTAAAACGACTGCGATTTTGGATGGAGATCATTACATATTAAATGGCCAAAAGACATTCATCACAAATGGCATTCATTCGGATTTGGTCATCGTTGCTTGTAAAACGGAACCAAGTGCCGTTCCGAAGCATAAAGGGGTTAGCTTAGTTGTGGTCGAAAGGGACACACCTGGATTTTCCAGGGGACGCAAACTGAAGAAACTTGGTTTGCACAGTCAGGATACAGCAGAACTCATCTTCGAGGATTGCCGTGTTCCAAAGGAAAACCTGCTTGGTGAAGAAGGCAACGGTTTTACTTACTTAATGGAGAAATTACAGCAGGAACGTCTTGTTGTTGCCATTTGTTCCCAAACGGCATCTGAGGATATGCTGGCCGATACGATCGAGTACGTGAAAAGCAGGGAAGCTTTCGGAAAATCCGTGAGCCAGTTTCAAAATACTCAATTCAAAATCGCTGAAATGGCAACCGAAATCAAAATGGGGCGTGTTTTCCTGGATCAATTGATCGCCAATCATATGGCGGGTGAACAGGTGGTCACGGAAGTGTCGATGGCAAAATGGCGCTTGACGGAGACTGCGAGAAAAATATCGATTGAATGCATGCAGCTCCATGGCGGCTATGGATATATGGAAGAATACAAGATTGCCAGAAGGTATCGGGATGTCCCGGTAGCAAGCATCTATGCCGGGACAAATGAAATCATGAAGAAAATCATCGCTAAGAATCTTGGCCTTAAATAAAGACAGGATGAGAAGGGAAGAGAGTATATGCGGGAAGTGGTTATCGTCGAAGGGATTCGCACGCCAGTCGGCAGAAGGAACGGTGTTTTGAAAGACGTTCGCCCAGATGATCTGGCAGGGGAAGTATTGAGGAAGCTGATTGAAAAGGCAGGCATTGATCCGTCTATTGTCGATGATGTCATTTTAGGTTGTGTTTCACAGGCTGGCGAACAGGCCGGTGATATAGCACGCGTTGCTGCACTGATTGCCGGTTTTCCGATTGAAGTTCCGGGAACGACGATTGATCGTCAATGCGGATCAAGTCAGCAGGCTGTCCATTTCGCTTCCCAAGCCATTTTGTCGGGAGATATGGATGTGGTAGTGGCGGGGGGAGTGGAAAACATGTCCCGAGTCCCTATGGGGTCTAATTATCAAGGAGCCGTAACGAGTCCAAAGTATTTAGAGAGCTATGAGGTGATCAATCAAGGTTTATCGGCTGAAAGAATTGCCGATAAGTGGGGAATAACACGTGAAGAATGTGATCAGTTTTCCGTTGAGAGTCATGGCAAAGCAATACGCGCTCAAAAAGAAGGCTATTTTGACCGTGAAATGATATCAGTAATTGGTACTGATAAGGAAGGGAATTATATGGAGGTTAAGGTAGATCAAGGTCCAAGGGCCGAAACTACGCTGGAAGTACTTGCTGGATTAAAAACGGTTTTTCAAGAAGACGGTTTAATCCATGCCGGTAATTCAAGCCAGATCAGTGACGGTGCTGCCGCTTTATTATTGATGGAACGCAGTAAAGCGGAAGAACTTGGATTGAAACCGCGCTTTAAAGTGCATACACGGGTTGTTGTCGGGTCAGATCCAACCCTGATGCTTACGGGCCCGATACCTGCCACTCAAAAGGCTTTGGAAAAAGCATGCCTTTCCATTGATGATATCGATGTCTTTGAAGTGAATGAGGCTTTCGCTCCTATCCCGATTGCCTGGCTAAAAGAAACGGGGGCAGACCCCATGAAGCTGAATCCAAATGGCGGGGCGATCGCCTTAGGTCATCCTCTTGGCGGAAGCGGTGCCCGATTGATGGTGTCGATGATCCATGAGTTAGAAAGAACAGGCGGCCGTTATGGGCTGCAAACAATGTGTGAGGGCCACGGCATGGCGAATGCCACCATAATTGAAAGATTGGACTGAAACGGGACCAACCGGTTATGAACATTGTAATTCGCACGAAAGTAATGCTGAAATAGGGATGAAACCGACCTTCGGCAGGATGGCCTGAACTCTTCCTGTTGATGGTGGGTTTACTTGAGGAGGAAAATGATATGTCAGTAACGATTAAAAATATCTTTGATCAGACGGTTCAGAATTTCCCCATAAAAGAGGCTATCTACGACGTGAGAAGAAATATCCGTTATACGTACATTCAGTGGAATGAGCAGGTGAATAGATTGGCGGCGGTCCTTCAAGCGGAAGGAGTGCGAAAAGGGGACAGGGTCTCTACATACCTTTACAACAATGAAGAGCTTGCCACCGCATTCTTTGCCTGTGCAAAAATCGGTGCAATCTTTAATCCAATCAACTTCCGCTTAATGCCAGAGGAGCTGGCCTTCATTTTAAGTGACGCTTCTCCAAAGGTCGTTATATTCGAACAAGAATTGGAATCGACCGTTGCCGCCGTTGAGAAGCGATTTCCGGAAACGGCTTTCTGGTTTATTGATGATGAAGTGCCTGGATATGCCAAAGGTTACCGCCAAAAAATGGCCAGTATCTCATCAAAGCCAGACGAAGTGGACGTTCACGAGGATGATGTTTATGCCATCATGTATACGAGCGGGACAACCGGATGTCCAAAAGGGGTCATTCACCTTCATAAAGATATGATCAAACAAGCAGCAATTTTAATAGAGGCCATGAAGTATGAACGCTCTGATATCGGTTTGATTACTGCACCGATGTTTCATTGTGCTGAATTGCATTGTTCCTTTTTACCTCGCGTACAGGTTGGTGCCACAAATGTCATATTACATCAGTTTAATCCCAAAAAGGTTATGGAAATGATTGAATCCGAGGGGATCACCAAGTTATTTGCTGTACCAACGATGTGGAACATGCTCATTCAGGAAAACTTGGATGAGTATAAATTCCAGAGCTTGAAGCTGGGGCTTTATGGAGCAGCCCCAATGGCCCCATCACTTGTACGTGCCTGTCAGGAGAAACTTGGCATCCAGTTCATCCAAGCTTATGGAATGACTGAAATGGGTCCGGCCATCACTCTCCTATTGGAAGATGATCAAATTAGGAAAGCGGGTTCTGCCGGCAAAGCATGTTTAGATCATGAAATCATCATTGCCCGTCCGAATGACGAAGGGCCATCAGATCCCGATGATATTTTGGAACCTGGGGAAACAGGTGAAATCCTTGTGAAAGGTCCATGTATTATGCAGGGGTACTTTCAAAAAGGTGGAGAGACAGAAAAAGCGCTATACAAAGGTTGGTACCATTCCGGTGACATCGGTTTCCTAGATGAAGATGGATATCTGTGGGTCAAGGACAGAGTGGACGACATGATTATCTCTGGTGGGGAAAATATATATCCACGTGAAGTGGAAGACACACTTTATGAGCATCATGGAGTTCTCGACTGTGCAGTACTTGGTCAGCCTGATGATAAATGGGGGGAAATTGTAACGGCCTTCATTGTAGCCAAAGACCCAACGCTTACGGAAACCGATTTAGAAACGTGGTGTAGGAACAGTGATACACTTGCGAACTATAAACGTCCAAGAAGATATATATTCTGTAATGATCTGCCTCGAAATGCAAGTGGGAAGATACAAAAATTCTTGCTTCGTAAACAGTTGGAAGAAAATGTTGATGGAAAAAGTTTGGGGAACCTTCTTTAATGCCGGAGGCAGTAGCCAAAAGGCCAAGATACAGCATAAATTTAACCCATGAAAATCAGCTTAGGCAGCAGCTGGTATGAATTGATTCTTTAGTTGAATTAGTAAATGCATAATAATCCTGTGGAACAAATCAAAGAGAGAGAATAGTTATCCACAACAAAAATGCAGAGTACTTAGAATAACATTCCCTTTATCCACATAATCCACAGGGTTATCCAGAAATAACATTATTTTCATGTTAATAAGGTGAGTTATTGTACTTATAGATTGTCGGTATTTTCAGAATATATCCACAATATACACAGGGTTGTGGATAAGCTATGTAAATAAAGAAAATATAAGGGGCTGATTTACAGCCCCTTGGTTAGTTTCTCCTGCTTATGAGCGGCGATTATGAGCACGGCGGTCAGCCGCATTTGCCCGGGCTTGTGCCTTGACGTCTTCCTGGTCAGCCAGTTCGGAAGAATATTCAACGTCAAGTCCGTCACTTTTCAGGTTTTTAGGAACCTGAGGAAGTTTTTGTTTGTTCTTATCTCGATTATGGTGTATGTTATTTCGTCCCATGTTAGCGCCCCCTAGAATAAAAAAATAAGCTGGAGATGAATTCACACTTATCATCTCCAGCTTATTTTGTGTTGAGTGGCTGTTCAAAATGTAAGGGAAAAAACTCCAAACTTAACGACGGGATTTCTTCTCGGTATATCCACCAGCTCGATCTGCTTTTTTAAATTCGCGAGCATAAAGAATTGCTTGGGTACTAGTTAAGTTACTTTTCTCTTTATCGTGTTTTTTGAGCAATTAGATCATCTCCATTTCACTTAATATCCCTATTTTTTCCTAAAATGACCCTTTCATACGTGAGAATCTTCTTTTAAGATATTTTGTAAAGCTTCTTTAAGGGTTGGAAAGGCGAAAATGAATCCTTCCTCTTTAAGTTTGATGGGAAGGACATTTTGTCCTTCAAGCACAAGTATGCTCATTTCCCCCAGCAGTTTCTTGAGGAAAAAGGGAGGTACAGGTAACCAATGGGGCCTGTGAAGGACAGCTCCTATCGTTTCCCCGAATGTATCCATCTGAACGGGGTCCGGTGCTGTAAAATTGACTGGACCATCTATCCTTGAATCGTTCATGCAAAAGATGATTGCACGGACAGCGTCATGAATATGAATCCAGGAAAGCCACTGATTCCCTTTACCCATCTTTCCTCCGCCGAAAAGTTTATAAGGTAGGACCATCATTGGCAATGCGCCTTCTTTTTCTCCCAGGATCACACCGAATCTTGTTAGGACGAACCTTTTACAGTAAGAGCGGGATTTAGCGGCTTCCTTTTCCCAAAGCTTAACAGTACGGACCAAGAAATCATCACCGATGGATTCAGAGGTTTCGGTAAATGTGTCATGGTCCGAAATACCATAATATCCGATTGCACTTGCGTTGATGATGACAGACACTTTTTCGGGCAGTATGGAAAGGATCCGGTTCATCTCTTTGGAAGCTTCGACCCTGCTTTCGACTATCCGGCGTTTTCTTTCAGGATTCCAACGCCCGCTGTTTAAAGATTCACCAGCAAGGTTAATGAAAACATCGAGCCCCTCCAACTGCTTTTCCGGCTTTGCGTCCTTGGTCAACCAGCCGATATATGTAGAATTTGTCCGTTTTTTGAACTTTTCGGGATGCCTGGTCAAAATATATATATCATGATTTTCTTTTGATAATTCATCAATAAGGGCTGTGCCGACAAAACCGCTTCCACCAGCAATGGCTATTTTCATGAAAACCACTTCCTTTCCCTATTCTTTTCTTCACTTTAACATGCCCATGTGCTTTTTTCATTTTTAGACATGCTATATCTAGAAATGGTACACGTAAACGGGTAAAGTAGGAATGGGGGTGGATTTTATGCCAAACATAACAAAAATAACAACCCAAAAAAAACGTAAAGATCGTTATAACATTTTCGTTGATGAAAAATATGCTTTCAGTGTGGACGAAGAAGTGCTATTGAAATTTCATTTGAAAAAGGGTATGGCACTCGATGGCCTGCTCCTGGCTGAAATACAATTTCATGATGAAATCCAAAAAGCATTTACTGATGCACTGAATTATTTATCATACCGGATGCGTTCGGAATCGGAAATTCGCCTTTATTTGAAAAAGAAGGAAACAGAAGAGCCGATTATAAAGGAAGCGATACATAAGCTATACAGCTTTAACTATTTAGACGACCTTGAATTTGCCAAGGCTTACGTACGGACCCATGTGAACGGAGGCAATAAAGGGCCCACTACCCTTAAGCTCGAGCTTAAGGAAAAAGGGGTACAAGAAAAGTTGGTTGTCGAGGCATTGAAGGAATACCCCTATGATATTCAAATTGAGCATGCAAGGAAACTTGCTGGAAAATCGGTCAAAAAGGAAAAAAACATTTCGGAACGGGCATTAAAGCTAAAAGTTGAACAAACCTTGTTACGGAAAGGTTTCCCGAGAGATGTCATCCTTGAAGCACTTGAAGATGTGGCGGTTGAAAAGGATGAAGATGAACAATGGGATTCTTTATGCCACCATGCCGAAAAAATGAAACGCAGATATAAAAACCATGAGGGCTTCGAATATGAACAAAAAATGAAGCAGGCATTATACCGAAAAGGTTTTCCAATAGAATTGATTGAGCGTTATCTTTCCAATCCTGAAATGGATTAAGTGCATCGATAGCCAAATCACAAAATTTTGTTTAATATAGAAGTAAATTAATATTTCATTTAAGGAGCCATATATATGAGCGACGTAAGATACAGCAAGTTGTCGGTCTATGAACTGCAGCAGGAAATTGCAGCATTGACTGAAAAAGCGAGAAAAGCAGAGCAATTGGGAATGGTTAATGAATTTTCTGTATTGGAACGGAAAGTGACGATGGCCAAGGCCTATTTATTAAATCCCGATGATTTCAAAAAAGGTGAAATATATCAAATTGAAGGCGATCCCGGTGTCTATTTCAAAATTGATTATATGAACGGTGTATTCGCCTGGGGTTACCGCTTGGGTGGAAGCGGTAAGGAAGAGGCACTGCCAATTTCAATGTTGAAATAAAAAGGAACCGGGAAGACCCCGATTCCTTTTGAATTGCCTTAATTCGATCGCTCGTTTGAGGCTTTCATTCGTTCTTGAGGGTGTGTATTAATACTTCCATCTGCACGCTTTGAAGCATATCTTGCCTTTGCACGAGGCTCGCCTTGGAATTTATTATTGTTTTGGTTGGGGAATCCTTTTTGTTTATTTCGCAAGTTTTTCTCCTCCAGGCATCAGATTTATGAAAGAAGCGTTTCCGCTTACCACTAGTATGGGTAAGGGACTGTATAGTTCATTCTGTAAAAATATTGGCAATGAGGTGGTTCTAATGAATGATTACCATGAAAGATTAACCAAGAAACTGCTTGAGAAAAATGATCACATCACGTATGAGCAAGCTTTGACTTGGGTGGAATTATTATGGGAAGATTTCGAAGCGACCTATGCAAAGGCTGGACATGAATATGCCGGAGAAGAAATGACATCACGTGTTGTTAGGACCTGGATCGATAACTACGGTGAGCATTTCCACGAATTCATTGCAAAAAATCCTAAATATCAACATTTATTAAATCAACAGAATCGATTGCATTAAAAAAGCTGATTCCAGAGGGATTCTCTGGAACCAGCCTTTTTTCAGGTAGGCAGCGACTACAAAATAATATTCAATTTCTTCTGCAACTTCGCTTCGCTAAAGATCCAACCGGTATACGAATTCAAGATATTCAAATCGCGGTCTAAATGGACTACTGCCACAAACGGGTAATAACCATTGCTGCGGTATCTTAAATCGATAAAACGGACTTCATAATATTCTTTTTTCTGCTCGATTTCAAAGCGGTAAACCGGAGAAAAGGACAGAAAGGCAGCCAAGTTGATATCCTTCTTGGCGACTTCAAGAATTTCACTTTCAGGTAATGGCACTCGATCAAACGTATCAAGAATCTTCACATACCCATTATCGGCTCGTGCCACATAATAATTCTTTTCGGTAATTACAGCAATTTTCCAGCGGTGAAAACGCATGGTCGGTGATAAAAGAATTTTCCTTGCTCCAGGAATTTGTTGCTTTACGGCTCTTTTAATGAAAGCCTGCTCCCTGAATCTGGAAATGTAATAAAGAACAAGTATTCCGTAAATCGAGAGAAATAAATAGCCTGGAGGAAATCCAAAGCCCCATAATATCAGGCCGGCAACATGTATTCCAAAAATGAACGGGTCGAATGTATTGATGACCCCTAAAGCTACCCATTTTGAAGAAATCGGCCTAAGAGCCTGGGTCCCATAAGCATTGAATATATCCACGAATACATGAAGGAATACGGCTAAAAAGGTCCAAAGCCAAAGGTGAAGGTAATTTGCTTCAGGTAGGATGGCGAAAAGTGCTCCGCTGATTATCAAGGGCCAAAGTAAAACAGCGGGAATGGAATGCGTGATTCCACGGTGATTTCGTATATATACAGCGTTATTCCTTAATTTTAAAACAGTGTCAATGTCTGGAGCTTGTGATCCCAATATCGTACCTGCAATGACTGCACTTGCAGTTACTGGGCTCTGCGCAATGACAGGATCTAATGTGGCAAGACCTCCAAGAGCAATTCCCATGACAAAGTGAGTACCTGTATCCAAAAAACTAACCTCCCTGCCACAATTTGAAAAAAATGGTCTTCTCTCATCATACCGTATTTATATATTAACCATCAAATGAATATAATTATCTTATTTTCGTGCCCCAATACAAATAAATGGATATGAACATGATATTAAAAAAAGAATGACCTACTATTGGTATTCCCATTTTTGATAAGAGTGTAACATCTTTGGAGGAACTGATGTGAAAGAAATAACGATCCCGACAATAGAAAAAATAAAAATTGATGATTTTCAGAAAGATTTAGTTAGCTGGTTTCTTGAAGAACAAAGAGAATTGCCATGGAGGGAAAATAAGGACCCTTATCGTGTTTGGGTTTCTGAAATAATGCTGCAGCAAACGAGAGTGGACACGGTGATTCCATATTTCAACCGGTTTGTTGAATGGTTTCCCACACTAGAGGATTTTGCCATTGCAGATGAAGAGAAAGTCTTAAAAGCTTGGGAGGGTCTCGGATATTATTCACGTGTAAGGAATCTGCATAGTGCCGTTCAGGAAGTGAAGTCTTCCTATAATGGGATTGTACCGGACGATCCCGAGGAAATTTCCAAATTGAAAGGTGTCGGCCCTTATACAGCTGGTGCGATTCTGAGTATCGCCTATGGCAAACCGGAGCCAGCCGTCGATGGAAACGTCATGCGTGTTTTATCAAGGATATTGATGATATATGAAGATATAGCAAAGCCAAAGACTAGAAAAACTTTCGAGGCTGCCGTAAGAAAGCTGATCGATCATGATCATACTTCTGCCTTCAATCAAGCATTGATGGAACTGGGGGCATTAATCTGCACACCAGGTAAGCCTGCCTGTCTATTATGTCCCGTTCAAAGTCATTGTCTTGCATTTGAAGCAGGGGTTCAGTCGGAACTGCCGGTAAAAATCCAAAAGAAAAAAACGCGGGATGTACCAATTGTGGCTGCCGTATTGACGAATGAAAAAGGTGAATTTTTGATTCACAAGCGGGCTTCTGAAGGATTGCTAGCGAATCTTTGGGAATATCTGAATTTCGAGAACCATTCATCCCTACAGCATAAAAGGGAATTCTTCGAGAATCGGTTTCAGGAAATGTATGGTGTCAAACCGGAAATTACAGAATCACTTGTGAGAATTGAACATGTTTTTTCGCATCTTGTTTGGAAAGTGGACACGTATGCCGGAATGATCAAAGAACCCATCAGTGAAGAGACATTAAAAGAACACCAACTCAAGTGGGTGAGTGAAGCAGAGATGGAGGAGTTTGCATTTCCGGTTTCCCACCAAAAAATGATAAAGGCCTATAAAGAAAAAGATCGTATTGAATAAAGGCTATTTAAATAAAGGTGCTAGTGAAATTTGGTATAATCAAAGAGGATATCCGCTAAGATATCCTCTTCTTTTGTTGATTTTTAATGTCATATCCGTATAAAATCAATCGTAAATGGTTTTCGTTCCATGAGTATAATCGGCTTCCTGCCTATTAAGTCCGCCCCTATTTTCAATTTCTTTGACGATTTCGCTATGGATACTCTGTCCTTCTTGGTTTAAATAAGGTACCATTTGTTGAAGGGAGTGATGAAAATAGGCTAGTTCACTATTTTCCCAATCCGATTTTTTCATCATCGACAACTCTGTCATATCACGTCCAACATACATAACAGTAACACTCCTTTTAAAAATGATTTTTATTACTCTGTGTTTACTCAGAAAGGATGAATAAACGAATGGAACAAAAAGTGGCACTCGTTACAGGTAGCAGTAAAGGTTTAGGTAGAAGCACGGCAATACGGCTTGCAGAGGAAGGGTACGACCTCGTTATTAATTATGCCCGGAGCAAGTCGAAAGCATTAGAAGTGGCAGCTGAAATTGAAGCGTTGGGGCGTAAAGCTCTTGTAGTCAAGGCAAATGTAGGCGACGTTGCGAAAGTGAAGAGCATGTTCGAGGAAATCGATGCTTATTATGGACGTTTGGACATCTTCATTAATAATGCGGCATCAGGAGTACAGCGGCCATTGATGGAGCTTGAAGAATCACATTGGAACTGGACTATGGACATCAATACAAAAGCCCTCCTTTTCTGTGCACAGGAAGCGGCGAAATTAATGGAGAGGAACGGCGGAGGGAAAATCGTCAGCATCAGTTCCCTAGGGTCCATTCGATATTTGAAAAATTATACAGCCGTCGGAGTATCGAAAGCGGCGCTTGAAGCATTGACAAGATATTTAGCTGTTGAACTGGCTTCAATGAATATTTGTGTCAATGCCGTTTCTGGCGGTGTGATCGATACGGATGCCCTGAAATCCTTTCCGAATCGGGATGAAATGCTTGCTGAGGCGGCAGAACAGACTCCTGCTGGACGGATGGTCGAGGTTGAAGATATGGTGAATACCATCTTGTTTTTAATTTCGGATGGAGCGAGTATGATTCGTGGACAAACCGTTATAGTTGATGGAGGCATTTCGTTGCTTGTTTAAAATAATTGGAAAAATTTAAATGTTATTAGTTGGATAACACTCCATCTTAATGGTTATCTTATTATCGTGGAGGTGATTATCAATGGCTAATAAGAATAAATCACAAGCTGGTACTGACGTTCAACAAGTGAGAAAGCAAAACGCGCAATCTCAGCAAGGTCAAGGCCAATTCGGTACTGAGTTTGCAAGTGAAACAAACGTTCAACAAGTAAGACAACAAAACGCGCAATCTCAGCAAAAAAAAGGTCAAGGTCAAGCTCAAGGTCAATTTGGTACGGAGTTTGCTTCTGAAACTAACGTTCAAGAAGTGAAACAACAAAACCAAAAATCTCAAAGCAATAAAAACCAAGGCTAATTGCTGTTTTAAAAACGAAAGGCATCCTTCTTTTGAAGGATGCTTTTCTTTTTTTGCCTCCATTGGATTCGACAAATGTTTCGTTGGGTTTACATTTTATGTCAAAGGAAAAAGCCGGATAAAAATAGAATATACATACTATAGAAAAAATACAGATTAGGAAGGTGCATTCATGGAGGAATTTAACCGGCTTATAAACAATCAGTTGAAAACGATGGATAAGCTTTTACTTTTACAATCCGAAATCGAAAGATGCCAAGATATAGAGAAGCAGCTCCTTGACCAGCGAGAGGAGAGTGAAGCAGTCAACATTCAGGAAGAGATTCAACTTAAAAAGCAGGAATTGAAAAGTATCCATGATATGTTCGAGAGGCAAACGGAGGAAGTCATCCGTTATTTTCAACAAGGACAGGCTGCAATACAATAAATAACTGGCTAATTTCTAAGTTAAAATGGGTGGATGGTCAGGCTTTTTTGACTTATTTACACATTTTCACAGGGAGATTAGCCACTTTTGTTTTAAATTTATGAATAAATCGCTATAATATAGGAATATAGGGTAAATGGAAAAAAGTATATATTTTAAATACACACAACAACTGCAAACGGAATAGGGCACAGTACGCTGTCAGGGTGTCTATAGAAAGTAGGGAGAGATAAATGGGGATTGTTCCTGCCGAAGGAGGAAAAATCCAAATCCATAGCTATAAACATAATGGACATATCCATCGTATCTGGGAAGAGACAACCGTTTTAAAAGGGACCCAAAATCTGGTGATAGCGGCGAATGATCGTACTATGGTAACGGAATCAGATGGAAGGACCTGGATTACGAGAGAGCCGGCGATTTGCTATTTTCATTCAAAGTATTGGTTTAATGTTATTGGTATGTTGAGAGAGGACGGGGTTTATTATTATTGCAACATCAGTTCCCCGTTCACATACGATTCGGGAGCATTGAAATACATTGATTATGACCTGGACATTAAAGTATTCCCAGATATGACGTTTAATTTGCTGGATGAGGATGAATATGAAAGGCATCGGAAAGAAATGAATTACCCAGATGCCATCGATTCAATATTGAAACAAAACGTAGACTATTTAATTTATATGATACGCCAGCGAAAAGGACCATTCTCCGCAGAGTTTATTGATAGTTGGTATGAACGCTTTTTGACCTACCGATGAAAGAAAAGCCTGCTGCTTAAATAGCAGGCTTTTTCTATTGTGTACCATACCTACCCACTGATCGGACCATCCTAGAAAGCAGAAATGATTTTTTAAAATATCCAGAATATCTTAAAACCCTTGCCTCCTATAAATGTGTATGAAAGATATTGAATGAAATCCTTTTGATAGTTAATCTTCGAAAAGGAAAATATAATTGAAAAGCGCATGTAAGATTCCAAGTAGGCTGTTATGGAATTTTTTTAATATTTTGATGTAATGAATCAGAGAAATGGAGGAATTCCGTGGAGAGCATTAAGAGATATTTGCAATTCGTTAAACCGTATAAATGGCAGATAACCGGGACGGTATTGATTGGACTGTTAAAGTTCGCGATTCCGCTTTTGCTTCCATTGCTCAGTAAGTATATAGTGGATGACATCATCGGAAATGGCGACCTGTCCAAAGCTGTGAAGTCCGAACGCCTTTTATGGGCAATGGGCATCATGCTGTTCATTTTTGTTGCGGTTAGACCGCCGATTGAGTATTACCGGCAGTATTTCGCTCAATGGACTGGAACGAAAATCTTATATGATATTCGAAATGATTTATTTACTCATATACAGAAACTGAGCTTTAAATATTACTCCAATACGAGAGTGGGCGAGGTCATCTCAAGGATGATCACGGATGTGGAACAAACGAAGAATTTTGTCATCACGGGTTTGATGAACCTTTGGCTGGATATAGCAACGATTATCATAGTGATAGCCATCATGTTTAAGATGGACGTGAAGTTAACCATTGTTTCCATCATCATGCTTCCATTTTATGCATTTTCAATTAAGCATTTTTTTGGCAAGCTAAGAACCTATACAAGGATCCGGTCACAAGCGTTAGCGGATGTACAGAGTCACCTTCATGAAAGGGTCTCAGGGATGTCAGTCATCAAAAGCTTTGCGATAGAAGACAGGGAACAGGAGTTGTTTGCGAAGCAAAACAAGAACTTCCTGGATAAGGCCCTAAAGCATACGAGTTGGAATGCTAAATCATTTGCTGTCGTGAATACGATTACGGACATTGCCCCCCTACTAGTGATAGGTTTTGCCGGTTATCAGGTTATTCATGAACAATTATCGCTTGGTACCATGGTTGCTTTCGTTGGTTTCATAGACCGACTTTATAATCCCCTAAGACGATTAGTTAACTCTTCGACGACAATGACCCAGACATTGGCATCCATGGACAGGGTTTTTGAGTTTGTGGATGAGAAGTATGATATTGATGATGAACCAGGGGCGAAAGAGCTGGAGCATGTAGACGGCAGAATTACCTTTCAGGATGTTTCGTTTGCGTATGACGAGAAAGAGGCATCCGTTTTAAAACATATAAATTTGGATGTTAAACCAGGAGAAACCATTGCACTTGTTGGGATGAGCGGCGGAGGGAAATCCTCGATCGTCAGTTTAATTTCCCGTTTCTATGATGTGACTGAGGGAAGAGTATTATTGGATGGGACGGATATCCGTAAATATCAAGTCCGCAGCCTAAGAGATAAAATCGGGATGGTGCTACAGGATAATATCCTATTTAGTGAATCGGTTAAGGCCAACATCCTTATGGGTCGGCCCGATGCAAGTGATGAAGAAGTATTCGAAGCCGCAAAGGCTGCGAATGCCCATGACTTCATTATTGGTCTAAAAGATGGGTATGAAACCAAAGTCGGAGAGCGGGGAGTCAAATTATCCGGAGGCCAAAAGCAACGGGTTGCCATTGCGAGGGTATTTTTGAAAAACCCGCCTATCCTTGTGCTGGATGAAGCCACATCCGCATTGGACTTGGAGAGTGAACACTATATCCAGGAGGCGCTTGATATTTTAGCGAAAAACCGGACCACCATCATCGTGGCCCATCGCTTATCGACCATCACACATGCCAATCGGATCGTCCATATCGATAATGGGGAAATTACGGAAACGGGAACACACGAAGAACTGATGAAAAAGCAAGGGCATTACTACAGCCTATTTCAAGTGCAACAATTGGATTCTTAAGGGGAAAGGGATGACCAGATTATTTCCCGTCGATGAAAAAATCCACAAGAAAGACCATTCCACTAACGGGAATGGTCTTTCTTATTATAATGATGAACTTTACTAACCGGGACGTACTCTTTATGAAATTCTTTTTTCATTCCGGAATTTTTTCCTGCCAGTAAGAAATTCCGGAAGATGCTTAATTCCCTCAGGCAAGGCGATGCCGACGATGATCAAGCACATACCGAACCATTGCAGTGACGTAACCTGTTCATTCAAGAAGATGACTGAAACGACCATCGCTGAAGGCAATTCCGCTGCACAAAGAATCGTTCCAAGCCCAACCCCCACTTTTGGCAAACTGACAGCAAAGAAAAAGAAAGGAACAAGAACACCCAAAGTGCCGAGTAACAAACCGTAGTACCATAGGTTCGTTTGGACAAGGTTCGTAACAAGCGTGACCGGATTAGTCGTAAATACAGCAGTCAGCATGGCACCCGTTGCAATGAAAAACAACCGTTTCATTGAAGATTCCCCAACTGCGAATTGAGAGTTGCAGTACATGTATAGCGCAAAAAGCAACGCAGACAATAGTCCGAACAATACTCCTTTTAGGCTTAGGGCAGATAGAGGCTGACCAAAGATTGCCCCTGCCAATAAGGTACCGATGAAGAGAACGAATATGGCTATGAGTTTATTTTTATCAGGGCGCCTTTTATTTAAGAAGCTTTCAATAAGGACGCCTATCCAAGTAAATTGAAATAAAAAGACAACGGCAATCGATGCGGGAAGCTCTGATACGGAAACGGCATATGCCTTTCCGACGAAAGTGGACATCATGCCCGTGAATAATAGTAATCCGGCACTCTTCCATGAAACTTTATATTTAAACGAAAAAAGAAATAAAACGGAGACAATCAGCCAACCGACGAGGTATTGACTGCCGACCAGCTCTCCAGAAGAATGGCCATCCATAAATCCAAACTTGATCATGGTGGATAATGTGCCATATGAGATCGAACCAATTAAGACCATTATGATATATTTCAAAAGTTGCATGTTTTTCACCCCTATAAAAATAAAAATCGCCACCTGCCAAAAAGGCAAGTGACGAACGAAAAAAGGAAATCCTTTTAAAATTCCGTCTCTCAACAAAAGCTGAGTTTAAAAAAATGTTTGGTGTTGCATTAACTTAGCTTAAATTCTTTGTGAATATTTGTCAACCAGAAAAATAAGTAAAGCCTGCAACTCGATCTTTAAGCTGAAGGCGTGTCAGAGGGCGGAGAGGATCCTTTCATGGCATATAAAACAAAAACCCCCAAAGGCAAATATGCCGGATAGGGGGGCGTGTTTCAGTCGCCATTTTGCTGGAAATCTTCCAATGTACCACGGTACTCTTCGTCTTTCATTTTGCGAAGGTTAGACTTTTTTTCTATAGGTGGCTCATCGTTAGGCTTTTGATTGTGAAGCTTGGAAAGTACCGAACGATAATCCTGGTCTTTCATTTTCAATTCATCATTGTCTGTTGGGGCGATTATTTCGGTAATGGGATCATCATCCGAAGAAGAAGCGGACTCTTCCAACGAGTTCTCTTCCTCCACAACTGGCTTATCTTCAGGTGTTAAGGCTTTGATATTGAATGTGATCAAACCCGTAATCGCTAAAATGGCAACGATGATAATTAGAATTATGCCCATTGAATCAAGCCTCCTAGAGCTCGTTTGTGAATGAACGGGTGACATGGGCTACCCGTTTTCCTAATGCTTCTCCAAGCTGTAAGTCATTTTTGGTAATGTTGTCATCCACACCGGGAGGGCAGCTTATCCCTACACCATAGTAGGAACCATATAAGGCGTTTTCCGGGACCGTACCGGGTAAACCGACAATGATCATGCCTTGATGAAGCATAGGGGTGATTAAGTTCAGCATGGTAGCCTCAAGCCCGCCATGTATGGTGGCAGTCGTACAGAACACAGCACCCACTTTATTGATCAGTGCACCTTCTGCCCATAGATATCCAAGTTTATCAATCCACGTTTTCAAGCTCGAACTGATGGTGCCGAAATGACCCGGACAGCCCCAAATGATGGCGTCCATTTCCGGAAGCTTATAGACATCCGCCTCGTTTACATGGTCAATGAGTACCTCAGCCCCAGGAACCGCAGCGGCACCTTGAGCTATTGATTCGGCAAGTGCCTTCGTATGGTTTCCTTCACTGTCATATACAACATAGATCTTCATCCTAATCCCCCCATTTAATTAAACCGATTTTTTTACTGGCGAAGGCAGCAAAGGTACATCCAATTTTTCTTGTTTAGCTTGTTTGATTGCTTTGTCCTTCCGAACGTCACGCAAAAACAGTGAGAGAACTATACCGGCAATAGCAAAACCTGTTGCCCAAAAGAATGCATCATTGATTCCCATTACATTTGCTTGACCCTGGATTTTTGAAGAAATCAGCGACATAGCAGTCTCCTGTGCCTGCTCACTAGTTTGATTCATCGAACTCATGATGGATTGAACGATTGATTGGAAATTCTGAACAAAACCAGGATCACTCGTACTCATTTCCGATCCTAAAGCAGTGCCATGGAAAGAAGCACGGGTTGTATAAATGGTCGTCACGAAGCTGGTACCAATGGCTCCGGTAACTTGTTTCAGCGTATTGCTCATAGCCGTACCATGTGTGTTCAAATGCTTAGGAAGCTGATTCATCCCAGCTGTCATGATTGGCATCATCAGTAAAGACATTCCAAGTGAGCGGATGGCATAGATGATGACCAAAGTAGAATAGGTAGTTTCCGTAGTCAATTTTGCGAACTCGAAGGTTGTAATGGCAGTAATCGCTAAACCAACAAGTGCTAATGGACGAGGCCCGACCTTGTCGAATAACGCTCCTGAAATGGGTGACATCACCATCATCACAAGGGCTCCGGGTAACATCAATAGACCGGATTGAACTGGTGTGAATCCTCGTAGAGTCTGTAAATATATAGGCAATAAGAATATCCCGGTAAACATGGCCACTGTAACGATGGCGGAAATGATATTCGATAATACGAACATGTCATACTTAAATACACGGAAGTCGAGCATAGGCGTTTCCGATTTTAACTGTTGAACCACAAATAGGGTCAGAAGGATAAGCCCAATGATGATGGTTCCCAGAACGATGGAATCCGTCCAGCCTTTGGATCCTGCTTCACTGACACCGTATAGTAACGATGCAACACCAATCAAGGATAGTGAGGCACCCATCAAATCCAATTTGATTTTCTTGGGTTCTGCTACATTACGCATACTTAAAAAGGCAAGTGTCATGATAATCATGCCTAATGGCACCATTGCGTAGAACATGACCCGCCAGCTATATTCCTGAATGACCCAACCTGATAAAGTCGGTCCGATGGCAGGGGCAAACATAATGGCCAGTCCAAAGATTCCCATTCCTTTCCCGCGCATTTCAGGAGGGAAGATGAAAAGAATGATCGTCATGACCAATGGCTGTAGAATCCCGCCCCCCGCCGCCTGAATCAGCCGACCTGTAAGGATGACGGGGAAATTTGGTGCGATGCCGCAGATGAATGTCCCGACGGTGAAAAGAAACATGGCTGCGATGAATAAGATCCGCGTGCCAAACCGTTCTATTAAAAAAGCGGACAGTGGAATCAAAGCCCCATTCACGAGCATGAATCCAGTTGATAACCATTGAATCGTAGTCGCAGCTACATTAAATTCGGCCATCATCCTCGGCATGGCGACACTAAGCAGGGTTTGATTCAAAATGACCATGAACAAACCTAGCATTAAGATAATTAACATGGGGGCAAACTGTTTCATTCCCTTGTTTTCATTTACTGATATTGTTTGAGAAGCCATTTAAGGAAAGCCTCCTTTCTATATAACTGTGTGTGCCGGTTTATTTTGTTGAAATTTTCACCTCTGCGTTCATACCAGGCAGAACTTTATCGGAGGGTGCTTTAATGGAAATTTTAACAGGTACTTTTTGAGTGACTTTCGTATAGTTTCCGCTGTTGTTTTGATTGCCCATCACTGAAAAGACGGACGTTGTAGCATAACCGATCTGTTCCAATGTACCTTCGAAAACAGTATCGGGATCTCCATCGATGATAATATCGACGCTGTCACCTTTTTCAATATCCTTCAATTTATTTTCTTCAATATTAGCTGTTATGGATAAATCATCCATATTGATAGTCTGAGCAAGAGTTTGACCAGCTTGAACTAGCTGCTCATCATGCACTTGTGATTTAACGATTGTACCTTGTGCTGCTGTTTTTACTGCTTCTTTTCCGTCTAAGGTGGTTACATAGGCAACTTTGTCATTCTTACTGACGCTGTCTCCTTCGTGTAAGTCCCAATCTGCTAATTTACCGGAAGCGGGGGCAACGATTGTATATAGATCTCCCGACACTTTCGCTTCATCCGTTTTAATGAAATTCGTACTTTCATAATAGTAATAAGCCCCACCGGCTACTACCGCTAATATAATAACCAAACCAATGACATTGATTAAAACTAAACGTCCTCTATTCACTTATTTCGCCTCCAAAAAATATTGATGATTGATTCTTGTAATCCATTGTTGATTCACTTTCATTAAATGACTTCACCTATGTGATTGCAGCCTCCTATATCCAATATATATTAGTTAACTTTAATAAATATTAATTTTCATAAATATTAATATTATTAAGTAAAGAGTTTACCAGTTTAATTTATTTTTGTCATGTAATTTATTCGGAAAAGGAGTGGAAAGTAAATACATAAAAATGGTTAAAATTTGAATTTCTTTTAGTTTTAAGGATATATGGAAAGTAAAGTTGACAATGGAATGTCATTTAATTAAATTTAAGAAGTAGGATTGTCCTATATAAGGAGTGAGAAGGCTGGATTTTAAATGGGAAGTAACCAATAGTATAGAAATGCAGATTTTCCGGATTAGGAAGAAGCTTGGGGCCATCGTAGCAAAAAATCTTCAGCCTTATGGATTAACGTCGCCACAGTTTTTCATATTATTAATATTGAAAAAAGAGGGGGCCATTAAGTCGACCCAGCTGGCTGACTTCTTAACGGTAAAGCCAAGTGCGATTACCGTATTTGTAGATAAGTTGGTCGAAATGGATTATGTGAAACGGCAGCCCTCCGAGAAGGATCGCAGGGTCATAAACCTAGAATTGAATGAGGCAGGGCAAGAAATTTTGGGGAGAGTTCTTGCGGAGCATAACCAATTGATGGGCAAAAACTTCAATTCATTCTCAGAAGAAGAGCTGCAGGATCTCTTGAAGAAATTGGATACGATTGAAAAGGCGGCTGATCAAAACCTTTTGGATGATTGAAAAAGGCGCATCCTCTAAATAGAGACGAAAAAAGACGGTTCCTAGGAACCGTCTTTTTAATCCTCTTCATACTGGACAGATATTTCGTTATCTTCCTTATGGAAGGACTGGAAGCTGACAATCAGCTTTTCAAGATGTTCCAATTGTTCGTCATATTCAATGACTGCAGAAATCAATGGAACAAGGCGGGCAGATAGGTGGCCCAGATCATCATGCATTTCGTCCACTTGATTCTGCTGTTCGAAAAAGTGGGCGAGCAGTTCTTTACGACTTAAACAATCCTGGTCCCAATCTTCAATCTCCTCGATGGATTTGATTTTTTCGATATGCAGCAATATCAATTGTTCATGCTTTCGAATCAAGGAATCAATCTGTTGTAGGATACTCCGTTGGAAATCTTCAGGCATTTGATATACTTCATTCTCGAATTTATGGACTCTCTTCAAGGTTTCAAACGCTTTTTTTGTTGTAATGATCATCTGTCGATAAACGACAAGCTTTCTTGCTTTGGCTATACTGTTCTTCTTGAAATATTCCCGTTCCTCTTTGTACATGGAATAGACTTGTTCCAGATCGAGTAACTCGGCCTTTAGTCGGCTGATGTCTTTTTTCAGTAAAGTGTGTTCTGTAGCATGTCTTGTGCTGATTCTGATCCATTTTAAGATGTCTTCCGTTACATCTGTGATGCGTGTATAAAGTTTAGCTTCATATTTTGGAGGAATGAAAACCAGATTCACGATAAAAGACGAAACGATTCCAAGCAAAACTGATGAGAGACGTATAAAGGCAAAATTCAGGAAATCCCCTTCCTGGTTTTCCATGATGGCAATTGCTGTCACGATGGAAAGGACTATCGTTTTATCCATTTTTAATTTTAGATTGATGGTTATGACAACCATCACGGCAAGACCGATAATAAAAATATCATTTCCGAACAACAAAACGAAGGAGACAGCAACCAACGCTCCAATGATATTTCCTTGAATTTGCTCCAGCACCGTTTGGTATGAACGGTAAATGGTCGGCTGTATTGCAAAAATTGCAGCAATCCCAGAAAGGACAGGAGCAGGAAGGTTAAGCAGTTCCGATATATAAAGCGCTAAAACAATTGCTATTCCTGTTTTGAGAATGCGGGCACCAAACTTCATATATAGGTTAATCCTTTCTTTGTGATGTAATTGATCATGGTAAGAAAAGGCTCTATTTATTTATAGGCTTTTGCTTAAAAATGTATTCTAACTTATTTGTTAGTACTTTACACTAAAATGAGAGGATGTAAACAAAAAGTAATATACAGGATTTTCCTTAAAGTTACAATAGGTAAACTCAAGTTTAATATATAAAGAAAATATAGGCAATTTCTTGATTGTTTTCAACTGTGTTTTTCTTCGTTTAAAAATTATCACATGGTATATGACTGAAAAAGCTGATGCTCTCGAATTGAAGAGCATCAGCTTTTTTTATAAACGAATATCAATTTAAATATATTTTCGGCATCACTCCGTGGATACAGCGGGATCTGCTTGTTCTTTAACTGGTACGACTTGAAGGAAGTGCTCTCCAGGATTTTGAAGCAGGGCCTCTAAGGAGGCTGCTTCTTCCGTTTGGCCATGATCTTTCAATAGGTCCGTGTATTTGCCGAGAAGTTCGGCCACGTCCTGCAGGCCTTTAGCAGATAGGGGCTCAATGGAAATCTTTGCCCCTTTTGCAACCCGCTTCTTAATGACCTCCTTGGTTAATCCAGATTCAGGCTGTTGCCGTAAATAAACGACACCGCCAGTCATCCCTGCGCAAATCCATGGACCTGGGTCGCCTAGAACCAAACCCCTTCCATTTGTCATATATTCAAAAGCGAATCCCTTAATATTGGAAGTCACCGCAATATTACCGGTTTCCTTTTCAGGAAGTGGTTGTTTCAATAATCCTCCAATGATCATATCAGCTCCGGATAGCCGGATTCCCGCCCTGGCATCGGCATCACCTTGGGCAATGAGGAGACCGTGCTGTGCACCGTATCCAAAGCCCTTACCGACAGAGCCATTGTAGAACTTCCCATCTTTTCCGGGAGATTTAAAGATGGCAATATTACCGCCAATTGATGTTTTGCCAATTCCATCCTGGGCGCCGCCATTCACGCTGATTGAAATCCCCTCCGTATTGTATGCCCCAAGTCCATTACCTGGGATGGAACCATCCTGGTAGGATAGGTGAACGGGAGGAAGTTTTTTGTATGATCCGTCAAGTCTTCCCCTGACGCGGTGACAGGACACCCTGCTGCCGAGTACGCGCTGTTCGGAAGTGATCGAGCTATAGTTGCGAGATTGCTGCAGATCATCTACATGAGAATCCAGATATTCAGCGCCAACGGCAACCTGCATGGAGCCTTCATTCAAATATGCCGCCGTTTCTTTATGTGAGAATGGTGTTATATCCAATTTTTTTAATAAATAGGTTAAATCCAGTGATTGTTGACCCTTAACTTGCTGAAGCAAATCAGAACGTCCGACGATATCCTGAAGATTCTTCACCCCAAGGGATCCAGTCAACGATTGGAGTTCTTTGGCAAATGCACTGAACATATTCGTTAAACCTTGAACGGCTAAATCAAATTTTCGTGGAACAAAACGCCGCAGCCCATGTTCTTTAGCTTGTGCTTCCGATTCGATTTGAGTGGCGATGCCCACATGGCAGGTATCAAGGTGACATCCGCGGCACGTTGTACAGCCGACGGCGATCATCGAAAGGGTCCCAAACCCTACGCGGTTTGCCCCAAGCAGCATTAATTTCAATACATCCATCGAGCTTTTTAACCCGCCATCAGCCCAAATTTCAACGGTCTGACGAATGCCTGACTCAAGCAGTGCGTTATGGGCAGCTTTTACACCAATCTCAACGGGTAGACCGACATGTGCGAGTGCATGAATCCTGGCAGCGCCTGTTCCGCCATCAAAACCAGAAAGCGTAATGATATCGGCCCCTGCTTTGGCGACGCCGACCGCAATCGTACCAATGTTTGGAACGACCGGTACTTTGACGGCAACTTTTGCTTTGTCGTTTGCCGTTTTTAACTCATGGATCATTTGGGCCAAATCTTCAATTGAGTATATATCATGGTTATTGGAAGGGGAGATCAAGTCGGAACCGATTGTTGCATTCCGGGCTTCCGCGATTTTCGCTGTGACCTTGGACCCGGGAAGGTGACCGCCTTCACCAGGTTTTGCCCCTTGCCCAATTTTAATTTCCAATAGATTTGAAGAGTTCAAGAGTTCTGCATTGACACCGAAACGGCCGGAAGCGATTTGCTGTCCGCGGGATTTCGGGTACTTGCCCAGCATATCCTTGATTTCCCCGCCCTCGCCATTCATGCTGATCATGCCTAATCGCTCGGCAGCTTCTGCATATGCCCGGAAAGCAACCTCATTTTGTGATCCAAAGGACATGGAGGCTATGACGAACGGCAATTCCTGTTCTCCGACGGAAAGGCTGACTTCTTCAGAAGGTATGGAAGCATCTGAAGGTTTTAATGATGTCAAATGGCGGATCGTCGTAGGATTGGACTCTTCCTGTTCGGTGATCTTTTCGCGATAAGCGTCATAGTCCCCAGTAGAAGCAACTTCCCCGATTGACTTCCAAATCCTTGGGAATAAGTGGAAGGTTTTTCCCATCCGTTCTTTTTCATTTCCGTAATCTTCCGCACGCTGGATGGCGTCGGCCTTGATTTTATCAAAATTGTAGTCCAGATCATTGGAGCCGAAGAAGTTAGCCACATTTAAATATTTCGCGATTTCCTCATGTAAACCGATGCTTGAGAAAAGTCTTCCGTAGCCTCGCAGCTCATGAATGCCGATGGTTGAGATAACTTTTTCAAGACCTTTCGTCAAGGAGTTATAAAGATTGGTAACCCCCTTAAGGTCATCTGAAGATAAGGAAAGGAACATATAATAAGGGCTGATTAAGTTGGCCCCAAGACCATAAGAAACGATGATATCATGCAGTGACCTTAGCGATGCGGAACGTAACAGGATGGAACAATCCCTCCGCTTGCCAGTTCGGACCAATGCTTGATCGACGGAAGAAGTGACAAGGTGTGGATCAAGCCAAAAGTTGCCGTTTTGATGTGCAAGTGCATCATCCAATACGATAAGCGTCTTTCCTTCATCCACTGCATTGACACTTTCATCAGTAATCCTCGTCAAAGCATCCGTGATGCTTTCATCCTCTTTGAACGTGCTTGAAATGAAATGCACGAGTTTTTGATCTTGGTAATATTTAATGAACTGGTCATAGCTTGGCTGCGATACGATAGATGAGCACTCATAACCCATTAATCCTTCAATCAATAAGGGGGTCAGCAGCTCTGTAACCTTTCCGGCCTTATTTGCTTCGAATAGGGAAGGCCGTTTTCCGATGATGGTTCGTGTTGAGAAGTGCTCGGTTTCCCGGTCCCGGTCGATTGCTGGGTTTGTTACAACGGCCACGCTTTCCTTAATGAAATCCGCAATGTTGGTCCGTTGGGGATTAAGTGCTGCCAGTGGCGCATCGTGACCAAGTGAACGAATGGGTTCGGCCCCTTTTTCGGCCATCTGTTCCACTAATTGAACATGCTCCCTTTCCCATCCAAAGGCTTTATACTGTCCATTATGAATGGCTTGCGCGTTTGACATGGAGACAACCTTTTCAAAGACTTGCGGCTGCAGGCGGACCCGGTCATTGGAAAGAACGAAACGATTATTGAAGAGTTCAAATACTTTATCCTGGTAATCCTTGTATGTGTACAGTTCAATACTGTCGCCGTTCCATTTCAAACCCACTTTTTCCCCAGGGCCCATCGGTTTCGGATTTCCGGTATATTCACTGGAAGGGATGATTCCTGGTTCGGAAGTGAACATATAGGATGATTCCGTTTCAATATTCCATAATGGGCGCAGGCCTAAAGAATCGACAGAGAACACGGCTTCATCGCCGAAACGGGAGATGATTCCGGCTGGACCTTGTGCAAAATGACCCCATGCCTCCCGTAAATACGTATATAAGTCTTGTAAGTGATCGGGGTATTCCTTGATTTCATTAATGATTGGGGGGAACATAAGGTCGACAGCTTCAAATAAAGAGTAGCCATGACGGCAGATGAAAGTTTCGATCGACTTGTTTAAATCCTGTGAGTCGCTTCCGTCTTTAGCGATTGGAACACCGATCATTTTCGCTTCATCACGCAATTTGGCAATCGTATTGATTTCGCCATTATGGCCAAGTACACTGAAAGGCTGAACCCGGAAGAAGCTTGATAGTGTATTGGTTGAAAAACGATTATGACCCAGTGTCATGGTGGAGGCAGCTAAAGGGTCCGCAAGATCAAGATAATAGGAAGGAAGCGTATCCCCCGCACCCATCACTTTGTAGACCGCATGATGCTGGCTTAGCGATGCAACATGGATAAAATCACTTTTTTCGATGTCGGAAGTCAGCTCAAAAAGAACATTTGAAAGCTCCTGGTTGTTTTCGATGGCGGAGGAACAGGCAAATTGCCAGAACACTGGGTCTTCTTGAATGGCAATCGGTCCCAATGCCTCAGAACGGTAAGCTTTATCCGTTTCGAATATCAAGGAGAGACCATGTTGAAGCAGTTTCTCCTTGACTTCGATTTTTAAGTCGTTCGCATCCGTTTTTTTGCTTAAAAATAAGTGACCGACTATGAAGGAATCTTTATCGACGATGCTTGAATCGATATTTACAGCTTCAAGCTTCTTTTTCCAAAGAGCCCGGGGAATATCGATATGGATGCCGGCGCCATCGCCCTCACCATTGATGAAGCCGCAGCGATGGTTCATTTTAACCAGGGCGTCGATACAGGCAAAGATGTTTTCGTTAGTAGGGATCTTCTTTTTTTCGATACAGGAAACGATTCCGCAAGCATCATGTTCTTCCCTGTAAAATTCTTTGAATGTAGCAGGTGTCCATTTTTGGGTCATATGTGTGGCTTGAATAAGGTTACCCTTATTTTCGGCCTTTCACCTCCTGTAGCATTTGTTTTATGGGGGGATATTAGTAAACCCGAACAATTGTCCAAGTTCTGATAGATTGAAAGAAAATGTATAAATGTATATAAATGTATCCATATCATATCATTTAAATATTCAGAAATCAATTTTTTATACAATGGATTGGATGCTGTGATTGATGGCACTTTTGTGGGGAATGGCTAAAAAGGCTAACTTTAAAGATTTATTACCCGGGAATAAGAAACCCCCAAGATTGATGTGCATCCTGGGGGGTGTATAAAAATGTATAATTATGCTGTTTTGATTTATTATATTAGGTTTTTGAATGCATGTTCAACCGCTTTTAGAGTATAAGCGATATCATCATCCGTGTGAGCTATTGTCAAGAACCAGGCTTCGTATTTTGAAGGTGCCAAATTGATGCCCTGGTTGAGCATGAGTTTGAAAAACTTAGCGAACATTTCGCCATCAGTATTTTCCGCCTGCTCATAGTTTTCAATCGTTTCTGTCGTGAAATAGATCGTCAATGCCCCTTTAAGGCGATTGATGGTGATAGGGACATTATATTGGCGAGCTGCTATCAGGATACCTTCTTCAAGAATTTTTCCCAACCGGTCAAGCTCGTCGTACAGGCCCTCTTCTTTAAGTACTTCCAAGCAAGCTATCCCGGAAAGCATGGATGCCGGATTTCCTGCCATCGTACCTGCTTGATAGGCTGGTCCTAGGGGGGCTACAGTTTCCATGATCTCTTTTTTACCGCCATAGGCACCAATCGGAAGTCCGCCGCCGATTATTTTTCCAAGCGCGGTCAAATCGGGTTGAATTCCCAAGAAGTCCTGTGCCCCTCCGTACATGAAGCGGAACGCTGTGATGACCTCGTCAAAAATGACCAGTGCTCCTGCTTCGTGTGACAATGAAATGACTTCTTCCAAAAAGCCAGGGCTCGGTTCCACGATTCCAAAGTTGCCGACGATCGGTTCAACCAGCACGCCTGCAATTTCATGTCCCCATTTATTCAGTGCTTCCTTAAATGGCTCGATATCATTGAAAGGTACCGTGATGACTTCTTGTGCGATGCTTTTTGGAACGCCCGCAGAGTCCGGTGTTCCTAGCGTGGACGGGCCGGAACCTGCAGCGACGAGAACAAGGTCGGAGTGTCCATGGTAACAGCCTGCAAACTTGATGATCTTATCACGTCCAGTGTAAGCACGGGCCACACGGATGGTGGACATGACAGACTCAGTGCCTGAATTGGTGAAGCGAACTTTATCCATGGATGGTATTGCCTCTTTCAACATTTTGGCGAATTTGACTTCATGTTTTGTCGGTGTACCGTATAAAACGCCCGTTTCTGCTGCTTTAACGATTGCCTCCGTAATATGTGGATGTGCATGTCCAGTGATGATCGGGCCATATGCAGCTAAATAATCGATATATTTATTGCCATCAACATCCCAGAAATAAGCCCCTTTGGCATGATCCATGGCAACTGGTGAACCGCCGCCTACAGCTTTGTAAGAACGGGATGGGCTGTTAACCCCACCAACGATATGTTCCAGTGCCTCTTTATGTAGAAGCTTCGAATTACTAAAATCCAATCTTAAAACCTCCTAAAAATATAAACCTGCCTTAATCATAGCACTTTTCCGCCCGTAAATCTGGGATGGAAGGCTAGGAAATGTGATCCGTCCACTGATGAAATGCTGCAGCCTTAGAAACAGCAGGATTCGTGGGCCTTCATTTTGTTTGGGAAATAGGGCCGGGCCCCAAAACTCCGGTTATGAAAGTCAGAATGTCCAAGATAGTGGCAGGGTTTTCGATGTTGAAGGATTGGCGGTTCATTTCGCCCTGGGCTTGGTAATAGATAAGATGGCCGGTTCCTTTTTCTTCATTAATATGAATGTGGAAACTTATGGGGGTGCTTTCGATCGATCCGCTGGAATCCCTTTGGATGACCTGGCATAATAATTCACCGTATTCATCTTCATAAAGAAAATCATATCGAAGGTCGATAACGACCTTTTCAATTTGGGATAGTAATAATTTTTTAATATTCATAGCATACTTGTCTCCTTTATATATGTATCTCGTACAACGGCCGGACTCGCCCTGAAAATGATACATGGCATCCAGGCATTTTTATTGTCTAAAAAGGTAAGGTTGGATAAACTAATTCATTAGGACAAGAGATTACGGAGGATGTAACAGGATGAGTGATGCAATTCAAGTGAAACAGCTTCGGAAGGAATTTAAGTCGGCATCAAGCCGTTCGGGGTTAAAGGGTGCCTTCCGGGATTTACTTACAAGAAATTATAAAATCGTCCCTGCCGTCAATGATATCAATTTTACTGTAAAAAAGGGTGAGATGGTAGCTTATATCGGGGAAAATGGTGCAGGAAAATCGACCACGATCAAAATGCTGACAGGTATTTTGGAACCGACAGCAGGTGAAATCACAGTCAATGGCATGAATCCTCATAAGGAAAGGGAAAAGTTCACACAAACAATAGGAGTTGTATTTGGTCAGCGCTCACAGCTTTGGTGGGATATTGCGGTTCAAGAATCCTTTAGGCTGCTAAAAAAGGTCTATAAAGTAACGGATGAACAATATAACGATCATATGGAACATGTCATCAAGACGCTCGATATCGGTCCCTTGCTCGACAAACCAGTGCGTAAACTCTCACTTGGTCAGCGAATGCGCTGTGAGCTTGCGGCGGCATTGATCCACAATCCGCCTTTGCTGTTCCTGGATGAGCCGACAATAGGCCTTGACGTACTCGTGAAGATGAAGATTCGTGAGTTCCTGAAAGAAATCAATGAGAAATATAATACGACAATCCTTTTGACTACCCATGATTTAGGAGACATTGAGGCATTATGTGAACGCGTAATCATGCTTGATGAAGGACAGATCATTTATGATGGGGAATTGCAGAGTTTGAAAGATAACTGGGCTGAGGAAAAACAGATCCATTTTCAATTCATCGAGCCGATTGCATTGAAGGAATTGCAATCATTAGCGCTCCCATTTACCGCAAACTGGGTTTATGATGAGAAAAATCAAACATACATTGCTCTGTTGAAAGAAGAAAGTGATCATATTTCACAGCTTGTTTCAGCTGTCGTATCTCATTTTAAAATAAAGGACATCAAAATTCATGAAACGTCCATTGAAGAGATTGTTCGCAATATTTACGAAGAAGGCACTGTCTGACTCTCTTATCATTAAGAAACAACGTGTCTATCAAGAAGGGGGAGGGCAATGGGGAAGTATCTTGCAATGATTCGCATGCGTTTTTTGATGATGCTTGCGTATCGAACGGATTATTATACCGGCATTTTAATTTATAGCATTAATATCGGTGCTTATTATTTCTTATGGAATGCAATATATGGAGAAAAAAGCTCCATCGAAGGACTTTCAAGTATACAGATGACAACATATGTCGCGGTTGCATGGATGGCGCGCGCCTTTTATTTCAATAATATTGACCGCGAAATCGCCACTGAGATCAAGGACGGCAAGGTCGCCATTGAAATGATCCGGCCTTATAACTATTTAGGCATGAAAACGATGCAAGGGCTTGGGGAAGGGATATTCCGATTCTTCTTCTTCTCGATTCCCGGAATGCTGCTGGTAGCTTTCATTTTTCCTATCGAATTGCCGCACGAACCGGCTACGTGGGGGATATTCGGCATTTCCTTGCTGTTCAGTTTCATCATCAATACACAAATTAACTTATTGACAGGAATCACTACCTTTTTCTTATATAATAATGCCGGATTGATCCGGGCTAAAAGGGTTATCATTGATTTGTTTTCCGGTCTGCTGCTGCCCATCAGTTTTTATCCGATATGGGCGCAGGAAGTGATGAAATATTTGCCATTTCAAGGGATCAGCTATGTACCAAGCATGATTTTTACGAACGGGTACAGTTCAGGCGAAATTGGCATGGCGCTTTTACAGCAGTTAATTTGGTGCATCATTCTCATAATACCGATTCAGCTTTTATGGATAGTCGCAAAAAAACAGCTGATTATTCAAGGAGGTTGACGGGATGTTTTATGTATCGATGTTTTTTCAATATGTGAGTCAATATATGAAAACAAGATTGCAATATAGAGCAGATTTCTTCATGGAAATCCTATCCGATCTGCTGAATCAGGTCGTGAACCTGGTATTTATCTTAGTCGTTTTTGGACATACCCAGTTTTTAAGCGGCTGGAGCCGTGAAGAAATCATATTCATTTATGGATTCTTCCTAATCCCATTCGCCCTTTTTTCTGCCTTTTTCAACATCTGGGATTTTAATGACCGCTATATCGTCAAAGGTGAAATGGACCGGATATTAACAAGACCGATACATAGCCTGTTTCAAGTCATTTTAGAAAGAATCGAGCTAGAAGCGTTATTTGGTGTTGTGACCGGTTTGATCATTATATTTTATTCGGGGATTTCATTGGATCTGCAGCTTGCGTGGTATGACCCGATTCTTTTCATCATTTTTGCAATAGGCGGGGCCCTTGCTTATGCAGCTATATTCGTTGCGATAGCAAGCATTGGGTTCTGGTCGGATGCGAAAACATCCATTATGCCAATGATGTACAATATCGGGAACTACGGGCGCTATCCTGTTGATATTTATAATAAGGTCATTCGTTTTGTCCTTACATGGGTATTGCCATTCGCGTTTGTTGGTGTTTATCCTGCATCTTATTTCCTTAGAAAAGAAGAGTGGTATGCATATGCATTTGCCACACCTGTAATTGGGGTTGCCTTTTTCGTGATATCCGTTTTCATATGGAATCAGGGAGTGAAGAGGTACCGCGGGGCAGGAAACTAAAAGAGCCCCTTCAACAGCATTCATGTTGAAGGGGTTTTTTGTTTATTTGCGTTTATTCTTTCTTTCAATATATCTTACTTGTGCTTGAACATATTGCTGCTTTTCCTCTTCCGTTTCCGGAATGACCTGAGGTACGTTTGTCGGCTTACCGTCTTCATCAATGGCCAGCATCGTTAAAAAAGCGCGTGCCGTAAGCTGTTTTTCACCTGTTAATAGGTTCTCACGCTCCACTTTCACGAATACCTCCATTGATGTGCGATGAGCACAGGTGACATAAGCTTCAAGGTTGATCGCATCCCCTGTCTTGATGGGGGCCAAAAAATCAAAAGAGTCGCTTGAAGCGGTCACAACGGGTTTTCGACAATGGCGCATAGCTGAAATGCAGGCTATTTTATCAACAAAGGCCATTACTTTTCCGCCAAAGATGGTATTGTGATGATTTGTATCCGGTGGAAAAACAAGATCGGTTAAAAATGTCCGTGACTGCTGTGTTGGATGGGCAATGATCTTTTCAATCATTGGCTGTTGGTTTAGCTAAAAGGTTTTCACGGACGATTTTTGCTGCTTCGACCATGTTTTTCAGGGAAGCGACGGTTTCCGGGATACCCCTTGTTTTCAGGCCGCAGTCGGGATTGATCCAAAACTGGTCTTTATCCAGTACCTTGATGCCCCGTTCAATCATATCGACCATTTCGTCCACTGCCGGCACACGCGGGCTGTGAATATCATACACACCAAGGCCAATACCTTTTTCGTATGTTCTTTCCTCGAATGCGGAAGCAAGCTCTCCGTGGCTACGGGATGTTTCGATGGAAATTACATCGGCATCAAGGGAGGAGATGACATCCATGAAACTGTTGAAGTCGCAATAGCACATATGCGTGTGAATTTGGGTTGTATCCTCGACGCTTGATGTGGATATCAAGAACGAATTAACAGCCCAGTTCAAATACTCATCGCGATCGGTTTTTTTCAATGGCAGACCTTCCCTAAGTGCAGGCTCATCAACTTGGATCATTTTGATTCCAGCCGATTCCAATGCAATGACTTCTTTTTCCAAAGCAAGTGCCAGTTGGTAGCAAACATTCTCCCTGGAAATATCATCACGGACAAATGACCAGTTCAAAATCGTGACAGGACCTGTTAGCATTCCCTTTACCGTCTTGTTCGTCAGTGATTGTGCGTATACACTTTCCCTGACTGTCATCGGTTCGATGAAATCGATGTCACCGTAGATGACTGGTGGTTTCACGCAGCGAGACCCATAGGATTGTACCCAGCCCTTTTCTAGAAAGACGAATCCGCCTAACTTATGGCCGAAGTATTCAACCATATCCGTCCGTTCGAATTCCCCGTGTACAAGAACATCCAAGCCGATTTCTTCTTGGATATCAATCCACCTGCCGATTTCTTCGTTAACGAATGTTTCATATTGCGAAGCGGTCCATTCTCCTCTTTTGAATTTCCCACGTGCTTGTTTAACTTCAAATGTCTGTGGAAAGCTGCCGATCGTAGTCGAAGGAAGAAAAGGCAATTTGAAAAATTCCTGTTGTTTTTGGTAACGTTCTTTAAATGGAAGCTGACGGCCGACGTTCCTGGTTTTAACCTTTTCGACATTGGATTGTACATTCCCATGATTCCGTGCATTTGAACTTGCTAACGTTTGAACCGTAAATTTATTAGCATCGACTTTTTCGGCGATTGCTTCAAAGCCTAGATTATTCCCTTTGACCAAGAGTATGATTTCCTCAAGTTTCTCATCAGCGAAAGCGAGAGCCTCTTTCACTTCTTTTGAAAGGGCGGTTTCATTACGAACGGTCACTGGGACATGAAGCAGGGAACAAGAGGGCTGAAGCCAGATTTGGTCTTCGGCTACCTTTTTCTTAAGAGTCTCGATCAATTGGATTTTTTTCGATAAATCAGATAGCCAAATGTTTTTTCCGTCAATCACACCTGCAGCAAGCACTTTGTCCTTCGGGAAACCGAATGCTTCAAGATTACTTAGATTCTTCCCTTTATCATGTACAAAATCAAGACCGATTCCTTGGACTTGTAATTCGATGACTTCTTGGTAATGCTCCACGGCATCAAAGTATGTTTGTAGCATGATGTTCAGGTTTGGTGCTGCTTCATTCAGTTTTTCATAGAGGTAAGTAACAGTTTGCATATCATCTTTGGAAATGGATGAAACAAGAGAAGGTTCGTCCATTTGAACCCACTTCACGCCTTCTTGCTCCAACTCTTGCAGGATTTGCGTGTATAGGGGAAGCAGGCTCAGGATGATGCCAGGGATATCTTTTTTATTGAAGCCTTTGGAAAGGGAGATGAAAGTATAAGGTCCAATCAACACGGGTTTGGTTTCAATCCCTAGCTTTTCCTTGGCCTCCCGATATGCTGCAAGTGGTTTATTTTCTGTTAAAGTCAGCTGTGACAGGCTTAATTCAGGGACAATATAGTGATAGTTCGTATTGAACCATTTCGTCATTTCGGAAGCGACTTCATCATTGTTTCCGCGGGCCATTGAATAATAAACGGAAAGGGGAACGCATCCGCCTTCATAGGCTGAATAACGTTCAGGAACAAGACCGAACATGACGGACATATCCAGCATTTGATCATATAAAGTGAAGTCGTTGGCAGGAATGATATCAATGCCTCGTTTCTTCTGTTTTTGTAAGTTGCCTAAACGGATGGCTTTTAGTTGTGCCGTAAATTCTGCTTCATCGATTTTACCGGACCAGTAAGCTTCTAATGTACGTTTCCATTCACGATCTTCCCCGATTCGCGGGTAACCCAAACTACTGCTTTTCAAAATTCCCATCCTCCTACATTCATTTGATTGAACAATAAAAAAGCATCCCTAACCGTCAAAAGAGAAAGTTAGAAATGCTTAAAATAAAGAGGCATGCAGAATGCCCCTTACAATTATAAGGTCCCTAACACCTCCCTATCTCCCGTAGGTTAAAACAGTGTTGTCGAAATAGGCAGGTCTCCTGACTTAGGGAATATCATTAGCGACGGGCCTTCCCGATCCGTTGATCAGTGGCATATTGGATGGCGCTAACATTCCCATTACAGTGGCGGGACCGTGCCGGAATTACACCGGGCTTCCCTTTTAATCCTAATGAAAATTAGGAACCTATTTCCACATATGAAATTTCACAAAACCTGCTGGGTAAACTGATTGCAGGTGGTGAATATTTATAAAATAAAAATTATTATAAATATTTAGACAACCTTAACATATCCGACTAAAAGGGTCAACATGAAAAAGATTCGGGATAAGGTCCCAAATTCCTGACAAATGCGTTTAGGATGTGTTAGTGATAAGGATAAAGTCTGTCCCTAAGAAAGAATATATTGTTTGGACAGGGAGTATGTATAGAGGGAGTGGCGTTTTGAAATGGGGCGTGGGGGATGACTTTCTACATCTTGATTGCAGGAATCATTTTTTGCATGGTGATGAGCATTCGTACCTTATTTCTTGTTGAGTCGGGAGGAAAGAAGTTTTCTCTGGAGGATATGCTGTGGCTTGGCAATTTATATGCGACGATATTAGTTGGATTTGCACTGATTTATTTATTATACGAGCTTCAGAATCATTCAGTGATTCTTGATATGGGCAATCGTTTGGACGGCAGTTTTTACGAGCAACTGAAGACTTCTTTTTATTTTAGTGCGATGACGATGTTTTCTGTAGGGTATGGGGATATAGCCCCGATAGGCGTAGGCAGGATGATTGCGACAATCCAGGCATTCATCGGCTATACGCTCCCGGCCGCGTTTGTAATTCGGACGGTGATTGATTTAGATCAGGAAAGAAGGAATAAATGAAAGTTGTATTTCTTTCGATTATTGGGTACTCTTACCATAATGAAAGAAATGGAGGGTTCAATATGACTGTTAAAATTGGAGAAAAAGCACCTGATTTTCAACTCCCAGCAAACAATGGTGAAATGGTTTCCCTATCGGATTTTACGGGGAAATACATTGTTTTATATTTTTATCCAAAAGACATGACGCCAGGATGCACGACGGAGGCCTGTGATTTCCGGGACCACAATGAGCAATTTGAGGGATTGGACGCTGTCATCATTGGTATCAGCCCAGACCCAGCGGCACGACATGAAAAATTCATCGAAAAACATGGATTGCCTTTTCTGCTGCTAGCTGACGAAAATCATGAAGCTGCTGAATCATTTGATGTGTGGCAATTGAAAAAGAACTTCGGCAAGGAGTATATGGGCATTGAACGTTCAACATTCCTGATTGATAAGGCAGGTAAGATAGTCAAAGAATGGCGTAAGGTAAAAGTAAAAGGCCACGTCGAAGAAGCTCTTGAAACTCTTCGCGACCTCAAAAAATAAGGGACAGGCAAATGAAGGATGAGCGAATAACGAAGCTTGCTGCCAGGCTGATTCATCATTCGATACAATTAAAGCCAAAAGAGAGAATCCTTATTCGGGGCCATATCAACACGAAACCATTATTGAAAGAGCTGATTGATGAAACATACAGAGTGGGTGCTTATCCATATGTAGAACTTGAAGACGATGAGATAAGCCGGCATCTATTACAAGGGAATGTGAAGGAACAACTTGACACATCATCGCAATGGGCTCTGAAGAAATATACGGATATCGATGCGGTCATCATCATCACCGGTGAAGAAAACGATGTGGAAATGACTGATGTTCTCCTCGAAAGGCACCGTCTTCAAGGGGAGGCTATGAATTCTCCAACTCTTTTTTATGTGAACAACCGACGTTGGGTCTTGCTTAATTATCCCACCAACACATCAGCGCAAAAAGCCGGCATGACTTTCGACAGGTATCAAGACTTCCTTTTGAACGTATGCACAATGGATTATGGGAAAATGGAGGCGGCATTAAAACCGTTAAAACTATTGATGGAACGGACTGACAAAGTCAGGATCGTTTCACCAGGGACAGATTTGACCTTTTCCATTAAAGGTATGCCGGCTATCATATGTGCCGGAAAAAAGAATTTACCGGACGGGGAAGTATTTACTGCACCTATAAAAGAGAGCGTCAATGGAAGGATATCCTTCAACACACCCACAACCTATGAAGGAATCACTTTTAGTGACATAGAATTAAACTTGAAAAAGGGGAAAATCAGTAAAGCCATTTCCAATCAATCTTCTAAAATGAACCGAATTCTGGATATTGATGAGGGGTCCCGTTTTATCGGGGAGTTCGCAATTGGAATCAATCCATACATATTGGAACCTATGGACGATATATTGTTTGATGAGAAAATAAGCGGGAGTCTGCACTTGGCTCTTGGACTTGCCTATGAAGAAGCTGATAATGGAAACCGTTCATCCATACATTGGGATATGGTCTTGATCCAGCGTCCCGAATATGGCGGTGGTGACATCTACTTTGACGATGTGCCGATCAGAAGGGATGGCGTTTTCATATTGCCGGAATTATATGCATTAAACCCAAATTCATTAAAATAAAGCCTTTTTTAATAAGGGTAAGGCTTTTGTCCAACTCAAAAAGGGGACACCTGAATATGCTTTATTAAGGGAATACCTCCTCAGAGAAAGTTGCGCGGGACATACAGAGCCCGTGTTTTTTTATGTTAATTATAAGGGAGAGACAAACATGTTAATACTTTCAACGATCATTCCTAATGAAGGAATCCAAACGAAGATGAAGGATGCTTTTCCTGAATTGAACTTCATTTATCAAGAAGGATGGATGGATGAGCGACTTAGTGAAGCGGAAATCTTAATTACATACGGTGAGGACTTAACTGAAAAAATCATTGGGAAAGCGGCGAACTTGAAATGGATTATGGTCATGAGTGCAGGAATGGAGTTAATGCCTTTTAAAGCCATTGAGGAACGCGGCATTTTGGTTACGAACGCAAAAGGCATTCATAAAATTCCAATGGCCGAGTATACGATAGGGATGCTTTTGCAATATGAAAAGAAATTGAAACTGCTTATGAAGAATGAAAGGGAAGAAATGTGGGATAGAAAGATCGAAGTAGGGGAATTGAATGGCAAAACGATGCTCGTCCTTGGTGCCGGTGCAATAGGAGGAGAAGTGGCTCGTCTCGGGAAAGCCTTTAGGATGACGACACTGGGGGTGAACCGGAGCGGGAAGCTGGTGGAGTCCATTGATCGCCTTTATACCCTGGATAATTTACTGGAAGCCATACCTGGAGCTGATTACATCGTATCTGTCTTGCCTAGTACGGATGAAACGAAGGATCTTCTGCAAAAAGAACACTTTAAAGCAATGAAAGAATCTGCAGTATTCGTGAATATTGGCCGCGGCGATCTTATTGACGAGGAAGTGTTGATAGAAGCCCTGGAAGCCGGCGAATTGGCTCATGCCATCTTGGATGTATTTGATCCGGAACCTTTAGAAAAAGGGCATCCTTTTTGGAGGATGGAGAGTGTTACGGTCACGCCGCATCTTTCAAGTAAAAGCGGAGAATATTTACCAAGGACCTTTGCGATATTCGAGAAAAATATGCGTGAATACCTGAAGTCTGGAAAAGATTTCATCAACGTAATCGACTTATCGAGGGGATACTAAACACAATACAAAAATGTGAAAGATTCAAAGCTTTGTGAATAAACTAAAAAAGGACGGTAAAACCATTGAATTATTGACAAATTCAACGTATAAAAGGTACACTATTTATAAATATTATAATTTAAGAATTCATACTTAATAAGAAAAAGGGGTGGATGACGGTGTCTGAAGTTCAGTTAAAAGAAGCGTTGGATTCCCTAAAAGATACCGGTGTAAGAATAACTCCTCAACGCCATGCGATACTAGAGTATTTGATTAGCTCCATGTCCCACCCTACCGCTGATGATATATATAAAGCGCTGGAAGGCAAGTTTCCGAATATGAGCGTGGCGACAGTTTATAACAACCTGCGTGTTTTTCGTGAGGTAGGTTTGGTAAAAGAACTTACGTATGGTGATTCTTCTGCAAGGTTTGATTTCGTGACGACGAATCATTATCATGTAATCTGCCAAACCTGCGGGAAAATTGTGGATTTCGATTATCCTGCATTGGATGAAGTCGAGCATTTCGCAGCACAAGTCACTGGTTTCAATGTTAGTCACCATCGGATGGAAATCTACGGCGACTGCACGGATTGTGCAGAAAAAGAAACGCATTAAAAAAAAGTTCCTCCACTTGGTTGGAACTTTTTTTCATGGTTATGAAGAAATCAAAAGGTCTTTATGTTAAGAAGTTCAGCTAGCTGGAATTCTTCTAGTCATGCAGGCTTTTGCGATTATATTTTTCGTTGAATTCTTCGCCTTCCAACTTTTTGTCAAGGGTCAAGGGTTCTTCACAATGCATGCAAATATCTACACGCCCTAATATTTTTGTGGGTTTGCCGCAGTTAGGACAGATAACCTGGATCGTTTTTGTAGAAAGCATTCCAATCCAAAAATAAACCCCGGTGCTTGCGATTATGAATAAAAGGCCAAGTCCCATGAAAAGTGTCATGATAACAGGATGTGTTTTGAAGAAAAGTCCAATATACATTACGATAAAGCCGATGAAAATCAAACTCAAGGCAAATGTACGTATTTTATTGATTTTGCTAGAATGTTTAGCCATGGATTGTCCCTCCTAAAATATAACTTTAACTATAACATAAACTAAGGATGGAACAAAAAAGAAATAAAGGATACATATTACTTTTGAATTGAAATGGTTTAGGGTAATGGACTTAAGCAGGAATATGAAGAGTTTTGTCGAAAGTTATAAAAAAAAGGTTTTGGAGGAATTTATGATGGAAGATATCCTTCGCCCGATTTATCAAGAGCGAGCAAGTTTAAAATCTACACTTGGAATCTTGTTAATTGAAAAAAGAGATGATAATAGCCCGAATACCGATACGTTTGACTACATCCTTTTTGTGATTGCAGACGATGCCCAAGAGGCCGTGTTTTTAAAACATTACACTTACCAGGATAAAAAAGCGGCCTTGCATATCGTTAAGGAAGACCAGTTAAAAGAATGGCTCCTATTAGGGACGAACCGCAAAGTGGTTGACTGGATTTATAACGGGAAGGTCCTTTTTGACCGGAATGAATATTTGGACCGTTTGAAAACCGAAATTCGGGAGTTCCCCTTCTATGGAAGGAAGTTAAAGATGGGGATGGAGTTCGCGAAGTTAATTCGCAGGTACATGGATGGGAAAAGCTTCTTTGAAAAAGGCCATTATCTTGAGGCATACAACCATATCGTTCATTCCCTGCATCACTTGGCCCGTTTGGAAATAATAGAACAAGGCTTTTATCCAGAGGTTACGGTATGGAACCAAGTGAAGCATATGGAGCCTGAAATCTACAAGTTGTATAAGGAATTGATCAGCAGTGAGGAAACTCTCGAAAAAAGATTGGAGCTTCTATTCCTTGCGAGTGAATTTCTTATTTATTCAAGGACGAATGCTGGTTCACAGCATTTGGTTGAAATAATGGGGACGAAAGAAGATCCGTGGACGATTGCGGAGCTTATGGAGCATCCGGAAGTTAAGTTTTATTCAGTCGATCTAGGTGTTTTACTGGAATATTTGATAGAGAAGAAGGTAATCGATGTCATCAAATCGGAGACCAAAGGACACGAGGTTTATCATCGGTTTTATCGAGTGTCAAAAAACTTTTAAAAAAATGTGTTTTTATTGTTGACCAATAATAATATAGGTGTTATATTAATACATGTCGCTGCGGGACATCAGCTTTCGCAGCTTCATTAAAACAAAAAAATAAAAAAACATGTTGACAACATGGTTGATAACATGATAAGATGTAAAAGTCGCTTACGAAGTAACGACAAAAAAATTGCTCTTTGAAAACTGAACAAAACAAAGCGCCAACGTTAAAATTTAAGTGAGCACACACTATTAAAAAAAGCAAAATGAGCAAGTCAAACATTTCTTCGGAGAGTTTGATCCTGGCTCAGGACGAACGCTGGCGGCGTGCCT